>NZ_JBSKHT010000039.1:0-1223 GCF_057128745.1 Pseudomonas rosaeacicularis | reverse complement strand
TGTTGTGGCTCAATATTTATGGACCATGATGTAGGAGTTTCAACTTAAGGAAGCATCATGGGATTTCGGGTTGTTAGCCCTGAAGAAAAGGCCGAGGCCATACGTCTGGTCGTCGAGATGAAGTACTCAATACCAAAGGCATGTGAGCAGACAGGCGTGGGGCCTACGGCTCTGCGGCGCTGGGTTTCGCGATGGCGCAAGGAGCAGGTAGGAGCAGCGCAAACCACCCGCCCGCAAGATCAGGATCTGATCGATTCATTGCAGGCCAGACTTGCGCTGCTGGAGGCCGAGAATGATGTCCTAAAAAAGCAGTTACCCTCTCATCTAAAGGTGCTGTTTGGCCGAAGACCATGATCGAGGGCGCGGGACAAGGTTTATCGGTTCGCCACAAATGTCGTGTGCTGGGCGTGCCCCGCAGCACCTATTACGCCTTACGCCGCCCTAAGCCTCAACGGTGCATTGAGCGGCAGCTGGAAATCAAAATCCGTAGCTTGCACAAAGAGCACCGTGGCGCGTTGGGCAGCCGTGGCTTTGCCAAAGCGCTGAAGATCCAGGGCATTGTTATCGGGCGCCATCGCATGTGCGGTTTGATGAAGAGCCTCGGGCTGGCCAGGCGTAGAGCGCAGTACAAGCATTATCGTCGTGTGACAAAGCCGTCCAGTGTTGCGCCGAACGTGCTCAAGCGCCGCTTCAACCCAGCACGCCCTAATACCTTTTGGGCGGGCGATATCACCTACATAAGGGTCGGGGGCAGTTGGTTGTACCTGGCGATCGTGATGGATCTTTTCTCACGCAGGATCGTTGGCTGGGCGTTCTCGAGAACAGCCGATACCGAGCTTTCGTTGCGGGCATTGCAGTTGGCAGTTGGAATGCGCAGGCCGTCCTCGGAACTGGTTTTTCACTCAGACCAGGGATGCCAATACACCGCTGATCGATTTGTAAGTTATCTGGAGGAGAAGCAGATCGTGCAGAGCATGAGTCGACGCGGAAACTGCTGGGACAATGCCGTGGTGGAGCGTTATTTCAGATCCCAGAAGCACGACTGGTCACCTGAAAATGGTTACACCAATCACTTCGAGGCAGAGCGGGACGTGATGGACTTCATTGCGCATTACAACCACCAACGTTGTCACACCGCCTCGAAGAACCTGCCGCCTGCTGTTTTCGAAAAGCTGGCGGCCTAATACTCCTACGTGATGGTCCAAAAAAACTGGACCACTACA
>NZ_JBSKHT010000038.1:0-1267 GCF_057128745.1 Pseudomonas rosaeacicularis | reverse complement strand
CAGGCCGCCATATTGCCCACCCCCGATGGCCGCCCGGTACATGCGCCCACCGACCCGGAAACTGATGCACTCCCAGCCGTAAAAAACTGGTGCCATCCGTTCCGCGACAAAAACCATTCGCTTCACCAACTGACCCACCTGGCCAAAGCCGCCGCCGGTTTTTACCCGCTGGGCGTCAACGGGCTTTGGCACGGCGGTGTGCATTTTGATGGCGGCACCGCTGGCACTGTGGATCAGTCCAGCGTGCATTGCCTGGCCGACGGCGAAGTGGTGGCCTATCGCATTGACCAGCATTCGCCGAGCACCGGCTACATCGCCCATAAGTCGCCGGTGCTCAGGCCGTTCTCGCGCAATTTCGTGCTGGTGCGCCATCGTCTTCAGCCGCCGACAATCGACGGCAGCCCGGACACACCGCCCAGCCTGATCGTCTACAGCCTGTACATGCATTTGCAGGACTGGGCGGTTTATCGGACCCACAAGTAGCGCGCCCCGGATTTTGGCCCGAGGGCGTGACCCGCCAGGTCAAGGCGACAGTCAACGACGTCAATCTGGACAACCTTGACGAGCGCGGTTTGAACATTCGCAACCAGGCGCAGAAAGGCAAGATCATCGGCTTTCTACCCAAAGGTGCCGAAGTTACCGTTAGCGGCAAAGGGGCTTACCGCAGACTGGAAAACACCCTCGGCCCGGACAAACTGAAAAATCCCGACGGCTCGTTAAAGGGCTATGTCGCCTTCAGTCATCTGCTGCCCATCAACACGGGTGAATACCGGGTCGTGACGCAAAACGGCCCGTTGACGGTGCGTGCCGACGCTCATCGGCAAGCTGAATCGATAGGTGTGTTGCAGCAAGGCACCGAAGTGAAGGTCAGCGGCGAAGGCGACTACCGCAAGCTCGAGCAAATCAATCAGTACGTGCATTTTGATTCGCTGCAAGGCGTGCTTGAGCCTTTGGCGCACGATCGCGTGGTTGTGCTCGATCAGCCTGTGCCGATCAAAGCCGGGGACCTGATCGGCCACATTGGCTTGTATCAGGACAGCCACGACGATCCGGAAAAGCGCTTGCACCTGGAAGTGTTCAGCGGCGACAACGTGAAAGCCTTCATCGAAGCCAGTCGCGCCTGGGCGCAGCGTCTTCCGGCCACCAGCAAGACCTGGCTGAAACTGGTCAAAGGCACCGCAGTGGTGGCCCATCAGGAAGCGTTCAGCGACAAGCAGCCACCGACCTTGAAAGCGGATTGCACCCCGAGCGACGCTGACCTGCTGTT
>NZ_JBSKHT010000037.1:423-1289 GCF_057128745.1 Pseudomonas rosaeacicularis | reverse complement strand
TGGCTCGCCAACAAGTTGTCTCCTACAGAGTGCGTGCACGGCTCAAGTCTGTAGGAGCGAACTTGTTCGCGAGGCGGTTTGCCTGACACACCGTAGCGTCTGGCTCGCCAACAAGTTGGCTCCTACAGAGTGCGAGCACGGCTCAATCTGTAGGAGCGAACTTGTTCGCGAGGGGGGGGCTGGTTCAGAAACATTCAGGAAAACAGCACTCATAGAGCATCTATACCTTCACCTGTAGATTCTCGGGCTCTCGTTTATGTGCCATGGAGGGTCATACATCGATGCGCCAGGAATACAGCCATCGTCTTCGAAAAGGTCGTTTCTCTGAAATTGGCCGTATCTACAGCGTAACGTCGGTCACAGAGGGACGTATCCCGTTGTTCAAAGATTGGTGTTCCGGTCGATTGGTCGTCCGAGAATTTCGAGCTGCTGAACAGGATAAATTGGTTTAATCACTTGCGTGGGTGGTGATGCCGGATCATTTTCATTGGTTGTTTGAACTCAAGTCCGGTTCTCTGGACGCTTTATTGAAACGGGTCAAAGCTCGAAGCTCGATTGCGGTCAATAGGGCTACCCAAGGCCAGGGGCGCATATGGCAAAAAGGATTTCATGACCGGGGGATTCGGTACGACGAGGACATACAAAGCGTGGCGCGTTATATCGTCGCGAATCCCTTACGGGCGAGGTTGGTAAGTCGACTTGGTGATTATCCGCTCTGGGACGCGATATGGGTGTGACGCTTTGGCCGCTACCCTTGTTCGCGAGGCGGCGTGCCTGAAACACCGCAGCGTCTGGCTCGCCAACAAGTTGTCTCCTACAGAACGTGTGCACGGCGCAAGTCTGTAGGAGCGAACTTGTTCGCGAGG
>NZ_JBSKHT010000037.1:0-413 GCF_057128745.1 Pseudomonas rosaeacicularis | reverse complement strand
GTCTGGCTCGCCAACAAGTTGTCTCCTACAGAACGTGTGCACGGCGCAAGTCTGTAGGAGCGAACTTGTTCGCGAGGCGGTTTGCCTGACACACCGTAGAGTCTGGCTCGCCAACAAGTTGTCTCCTACAGAACGTGTGCACGGCGCAAGTCTGTAGGAGCGAACTTGTTCGCGAGGCGGTTTGCCTGACACACCGCAGCGTCTGGCTCGCCAACAAGTTGTCTCCTACAGAACGTGTGCACGGCGCAATTCTGTAGGAGCGAACTTGTTCGCGAGGCGGTTTGCCTGACACACCGCAGCGTCTGGCTCGCCAACAAGTTGTCTCCTACAGAACGTGTGCACGGCGCAATTCTGTAGGAGCGAACTTGTTCGCGAGGCGGTTTGCCTGACACACCGCAGCGTCTGGCTCGCCA
>NZ_JBSKHT010000036.1:0-1432 GCF_057128745.1 Pseudomonas rosaeacicularis | reverse complement strand
TCGTGGTCGGCGACGTTGTAGATGAACATCTCGCGCGGCTGGCCGTCTTTGGTGCCTTTGACCAGATCTCCGATGCAGGTCTTGCCGGTGTAGCCTGGCGCCAGCGAAGCGGGGTCGGGCAGCACGGCCTTGACCACTTTGAGCGGCACCACTTCCAGGCCTTCGGCGGTTTTCACCGGCTGTTCGGACAGCAGGCCGAGGCTGTTGAGCACGGTGAAGACGTTGATGTAGTGCTCGCCAAAACTCATCCAGAAACGCACGTTGGGCACGTCGAGGTTTTTCGACAGCGAGTGCACTTCATCGTGTCCTGTGAGGTATAGGTTGTGGCTGCCGACAATCGGCAGGTCGTCGGTGCGTTTGACTTCGAACATGGCGTTGCTGGTCCACTGGCTGTTCTGCCAGCTCCAGACTTGGCCTGTGAACTCACGGAAATTGATTTCCGGATCGAAGTTGGTCGCGAAGTATTTGCCGTGTGAACCGGCATTGACGTCGAGGATGTCGATTGAATCAATGCGGTCGAAATAGGTTTGTTGCGCCAGCGCTGCGTAAGCGTTGACCACGCCCGGGTCGAAGCCGATGCCGAGGATGGCGGTGACGTTTTTCTCCTGGCATTCCTCCAGGTGCTTCCACTCGTAGTTGCCGTACCAGGGCGGCGTTTCGCAGACCTTGCCCGGCTCTTCGTGGATCGCAGTGTCCAGATACGCCACGCCGGTGTCGATGCAGGCGCGCAGCACGGACATGTTCAAAAACGATGAACCGACGTTGATCACGATCTGCGATTCGGTTTCCAGAATCAGCGCTTTGGTCGCTTCGATGTCCAAGGCGTTCAGCGTGAAGGCTTTGATTTCAGCAGGCTGTTTGAGGCTGCCCTTGGCCTTGACGCTGTCGATGATGGCCTGGCACTTGGAGATGTTGCGCGACGCGATAGCAATACGACCGAGTTCGTCGTTGTGCTGCGCGCACTTGTGGGCCACCACCTTGGCGACACCTCCTGCACCAATGATAAGAACGTTCTTCTTCAATTTCTTTCTCACTCCTCGCTGCCAGCTTACGAAAGGCTGGACAAATAATCGTTAAAACCAAACTCACGCACTACCTCGACTGTACCGTCGAGTTGTTTCACTGCGATGGACGGCATTTTCAGGCCGTTGAACCAGTTCTTCTTGACCATGGTGTAACCCGCCGCGTCCACGAAGGACAGTCGGTCACCGATGGCCAGGGGTTTTGCGAACTGATACTCGCCAAAAATATCCCCGGCCAGACAGGATTTGCCGCAGACCATGTAGGTGTGTTCGCCCTCGCTCGGCGCGAGCTTGGCGTCCAGGCGATAAATCAGCAGATCGAGCATGTGCGCTTCGATGGAGCTGTCGACCACGGCCAGGTGCTTGCCGTTGTACAGCGTGTCGAGCACGGTGACTTCCAGCGAGGCGCT
>NZ_JBSKHT010000035.1:0-1446 GCF_057128745.1 Pseudomonas rosaeacicularis | reverse complement strand
TGTAATTGGATGGACTCGCCCAAGCCGAGGCGTCTGTGCGCCACGGTGGCATTCTTATGGAAGCCAACGAACAGCGAGGGCGAGGCCATGAAAAAGCATACGACGATCAATCCTTCTTTGTCAGCCGATGTTTCGACGTGCACAACCGTAGCGGTAGACCTTGCCAAGCGGGTCTTTCAGGTGGCGGGCGAAGACAACCTAGGTCAGGTGATCCACGAAAATCGAATCAAATCCCGTGAGGGCTTTCACGCTTTTCTTCGGCAGTTGCCACCGAGCGTGACCGTGCTGATGGAGACCGGACCGGGTGCTCAGGCTTGGGCTAGGTTGTTGCAAATCCAAGGCAATCCGGTGCGTATTTTGCCCGCTCAGCGTGTAGCCGATCATCGCAGCGGCCCCAAAAACGACCGCAACGATGTGTTGGCCATCCTGCGCGCAGGCCGGGACAGCAGCATCTCTGCGGTCCCGGTCAAAAGCACGTCGGCGTTGGCCATGCAGGCGCTCCATCGCGCCCGTCAGGGCTATATAAGGCGGCGCACAGCGATGGGCAATCAGATGCGTGGCTTGCTGCTTGAACATGGTGTGGCCATGGCTCAGGGCGAAGCCGCGATCAACCGGGTGGTCCCGCGGATTCTGGAAGATGCTACCCAGCCATTGCCCGATCTGCTGCGCGAACTAATCGATGAACTGCTGGGGGAATGGAGCCAGCTGGGCGAACGCATTAACGTGCTGACCGCTCGTTTGGAAACGGCTGCAAATGATGACCAGACGGCAAAACGGTTGATGACGGTGCGCGGTGTCGGCCCGATCATTGCCACGGCGCTTCTGGCCAAACAGACCGAGCCTGAACGCTTCGCCAATGCCCGGCAATTCGCCGCCTACTTCGGCCTGGTGCCGAACCAGAACAGCAGCGGCGAAAAGGTCCGGCTGGGCAAGATGAGCAAACGTGGCGATGCCTATCTGCGCAGCCTGACGATCCAGGGTGCTCACTCGGTGTTGAGACAGATACGACCCGATTCGGAGCAGCCGGATGACCAGCGTCTCCAGCGCTGGATAACGCGCCTGGGCCGCAAGGAGGCGGCCGTACGATTGGCCAACCGCAACCTGCGCATCCTCTGGGTGCTGCTGCAAAACGACCAGATTTATAGTCGCCAACCGGGCAAAAACCAGGAGGTTGCCATGAGTCAGTGACGCACAGCGTTCTGCCACCGGGGCGTTAAGCCGCTCCAACCCTTGCTGAAGAACATTGACCCCAGGTCAGACCGTCGCGGATTGATGCCTGAGCTCCTACTGGCCCTAGAGGCCTAACTGTAATGGGCATACCGCGAGCTCAACCAATGTTGGCCAGAAGCTGATCACGCTTCCTCGAACAGGCCTGATACATAGATGCAACCGGGTAGCAGTGTTAAAAAAGGGTTGGCAGTGGGGGCGAGTCCATACATAGGAGCT
>NZ_JBSKHT010000034.1:0-1805 GCF_057128745.1 Pseudomonas rosaeacicularis | reverse complement strand
TGGGCGTCTTCGCGCTGGTGCTGCATGGCGCGGTGATCTACTGGGTCAACAGTTCGCCGACCCCTGCATTGCCCATCGTGCCGCCGGAAATCCCACCGATGACCATCGAATTTTCCCAGCCCGCGCCGCCCGTAGTGCCGGTGGTGGAACCGCCACCGCCCCCGCCTGAGCCGACCCCCGAGCCAGTGGTCGAACCCCCGCCGCCCGTGGAAGACGAACTGGCGACCAAACCGCCACCGCCCAAGCCGATTCCCAAGCCCAAACCCAAGCCCGTCGTGAAACCGGTGCCCAAGCCTGTCGCCAAACCGATCGAGCAACCGCCGGCGCCGCCCGTTGCGCCACAACCGGTGGCCGCTCCGGCACCGCCCGCACCTGCTGCACCGGCGCCTGTGACACCCGCCTCGGCCAACGCCGGTTACCTGCACAACCCCGCCCCGGAATACCCGGCGCTGGCGATGCGCCGCAATTGGGAAGGGACGGTATTGCTGCGGGTGCATGTGCTGGCCAGTGGCAAACCCGGCGAGGTGCAGATCCAGAAAAGCAGCGGCCATGAACAGCTCGATGACGCTGCATTGGCGGCGGTCAAGCGCTGGAGTTTCGCCCCGGCCAAACAGGGTAATAACCCGATTGATGGCTGGGTCAGCGTGCCGATCGATTTCAAGATCCAGTAATGCTCAACCTATCGATACACCGCGGGCCACCTGACAAAAGGCGCATCGCTCCAAAACATTTTGATGTCCTGTTGGAGAGCTCACATGAACCTTATCGCTTCCCCCTTTGATTCCATCGAACACGCGGTCATCTGGCTGCTGATTGTTTTCTCCGTCGCGACCTGGGGCCTGGCCCTGCTCAAGGGCGTGCAGTTCACCCGCCTGAAGACGCAGGATCGGCGTTTTCATAAGCAGTTCTGGGCCGCTTCGAGCCTTGATTCCGCCGCCGAGCTGGCCCAGAGCAAACCGGGGGCGGCCGCTCGCGTGGCGCTGGCCGGATATGCCGCGATTCAAGTGCCGGACGGTACGCATGCCAACGATTTGAGCCAGTCGATCAATCATCAGGATCGCCTTGAGCGTTCTCTGCGTCAGCAGATCGTGCGCGAACGCCGCTCGCTGGAAACCGGCCTGGCGATCCTCGCCAGTATCGGCAGCACCTCGCCGTTCATTGGTTTGTTCGGCACGGTGTGGGGGATCATGTCGGCGCTCAAGGGCATCAGCGCGGCAGGTTCCGCAAGCCTTGAAACCGTTGCTGGGCCGATCGGTGCGGCACTGGTCGCGACCGGCGTCGGTATCGCCGTGGCCGTCCCGGCCGTGCTGGTTTACAACTACTTCTTGCGTCGCCTGAAACTCACCGCCGCTGATCTGGACGATTTCGCCCATGACTTTTACAGCCTGGCGCAGAAGAGTTCGTTCCGCGTGCTGCTGCACCCGGTGCTGAACAAAACTGCCGCGACCGGCCAGAAAGTGAAGGAGGCGTCCTGATATGGCTTTCTCGACCCAGGACAGCGACGAAGTCATGAGTGAAATCAACGTCACGCCACTGGTGGACGTGATGCTGGTGCTGCTGGTGGTGTTCATCGTCACCGCACCGCTGTTGACCAACTCAATCCCGATCAACCTGCCCAAGACCGAAGCGGTCGCCCCGCTGGAACAAAAAGACCCGCTGGTGGTGAGCATCGACGACAAGGGCAAGTTGTTCATCAACAAGGACGAAGTACAGCCTGATCTGCTGGAAACCAACCTCAAGGCTGCCAAAGACAAAAACGCCGACGTACGCGTGCAATTGCAGGCCGACAACGGCGTGAACTACGG
>NZ_JBSKHT010000033.1:0-2286 GCF_057128745.1 Pseudomonas rosaeacicularis | reverse complement strand
GGGGGCAAGAACGCATCCCTCGGCGAGATGATCAGTAACCTCGCGGGCGCCGGTGTTTCGGTCCCCGGTGGCTTTGCCACTACAGCTCAAGCCTATCGTGACTTTCTTGAGCAGAGCGGTCTGAACGATCAGATACACGCCGCACTCGATGCCCTTGATGTCGACGACGTCAACGCCCTGGCCAAAACCGGTGCGCAGATTCGTCAGTGGATCATGGAGGCGCATTTCCCCGAGAAGCTCAACGCCGAAATCCGCACCGCCTTCGCCGAGCTGTCGGCAGGCAATCCGGACATCGCCGTTGCCGTGCGCTCTTCTGCCACCGCAGAAGACTTGCCCGACGCATCCTTCGCTGGTCAACAAGAAACCTTCCTTAATATCCGCGGCGTTGAAAACGTCATCCGTGCGGCCAAGGAAGTCTTCGCTTCGCTGTTCAATGACCGCGCCATTTCCTACCGTGTGCATCAGGGTTTCGACCACAAGCTGGTCGCGTTGTCCGCTGGTGTGCAGCGCATGGTCCGCTCTGAAACAGGCACGGCCGGTGTGATGTTCACGCTGGACACCGAATCCGGGTTCCGCGACGTGGTGTTCATCACCGGCGCCTACGGCCTGGGCGAAACCGTGGTGCAAGGCGCGGTCAACCCGGACGAATTCTACGTTCACAAACAAACCCTTGAAGCCGGTCGCCCGGCGATCCTGCGCCGCAACCTGGGCAGCAAGGCGATCAAGATGATCTACGGCGAAGTGGCCACGGCCGGCAAGTCGGTCAAGGTCATCGATGTCGAGGCGGCTGATCGCGCACGTTTCTGCCTGACCGATGAAGAAGTCAGCAACCTGGCGCGTCAGGCGATGATCATCGAAAAGCACTACAAGTGCCCGATGGACATCGAATGGGCCAAAGACGGTGACGACGGCAAGCTTTACATCGTTCAGGCGCGTCCTGAAACCGTGAAAAGCCGCACCTCGGCCAACGTCATGGAACGCTACCTGCTCAAAGAGAAGGGCACCGTGCTGGTCGAAGGCCGGGCCATTGGTCAGCGCATCGGCGCGGGCAAAGTGCGGATCATCAAGGACGTGTCCGAGATGGACAAGGTTCAGCCGGGCGACGTGCTGGTTTCCGACATGACCGACCCGGACTGGGAGCCGGTGATGAAACGCGCCAGCGCCATCGTCACCAACCGTGGCGGCCGTACCTGTCACGCGGCGATTATCGCCCGCGAACTGGGCATTCCTGCTGTCGTCGGTTGTGGCAATGCCACTCAGCTGTTGCGTGACGGCCAGGGCGTGACCGTTTCCTGCGCTGAAGGCGACACCGGCTACATCTTCGAAGGCGAGTTGGGTTTTGACATCAAGCAGAACTCCATTGATGCCATGCCGGAGCTGCCGTTCAAGATCATGATGAACGTCGGTAACCCGGACCGTGCGTTCGATTTTGCCCAGTTGCCCAACGCCGGTATCGGCCTGGCGCGTCTGGAATTCATCATCAACCGCATGATTGGCGTGCACCCCAAGGCGCTGCTGAATTACCCGAATCTGCCCCAGGACATCAAGGACAGCGTCGACAAGCGCATCGCCGGTTACGACGACCCTGTCGGTTTCTATGTCGAGAAACTGGTCGAAGGCATCAGCACCCTGGCCGCTGCGTTTACCCCGAAAAAGGTCATCGTGCGCCTGTCGGACTTCAAGTCCAACGAGTACGCCAACCTGATCGGCGGCAAGCTGTACGAGCCGGAAGAAGAAAACCCGATGCTGGGTTTCCGCGGTGCATCGCGCTACATCAGCGAAAACTTCCGTGACTGCTTCGAGCTCGAATGCCGCGCCCTCAAGCGCGTGCGTAATGAGATGGGCCTGACCAACGTCGAAATCATGGTGCCTTTCGTGCGTACCCTGGGCGAAGCCAGCCAAGTCATCGATCTGTTGGCTGAAAACGGTTTGGCCCGTGGCGAGAACGGTTTGCGCATCATCATGATGTGCGAGCTGCCGTCCAACGCGATTCTGGCGGAAGAGTTCCTGGAGTTCTTCGACGGCTTCTCGATCGGCTCCAACGATCTGACCCAGCTGACGTTGGGTCTTGACCGTGACTCCGGGATCATCGCGCACCTGTTCGATGAGCGTAATCCGGCGGTCAAGAAGCTGTTGTCCAACGCCATTCAGGCCTGTAACAAGGCCGGCAAATACATCGGTATTTGCGGTCAGGGCCCGTCCGATCACCCGGATCTGGCGCGCTGGCTGATGGAGCAGGGCATTGAGAGCGTTTCCCTGAACCCTGACTCGGTACTGGAAACCTGG
>NZ_JBSKHT010000032.1:0-3038 GCF_057128745.1 Pseudomonas rosaeacicularis | reverse complement strand
TCGGGGGTGGTGAAGCGGCCGATGTCGGGGTCGTAGTAGCGGAAGGTGTTGTAGTGCAGGCCGGTTTCGCGGTCCAGGTATTGGCCCTGGAAACGCAGATTCTGGTTTATGCCGTAGCCCAGGTCGCGGGTTTCCTGGGTGGTGTTGCCCCATATCTGGAAAGTCGCGCTCCAGACGGTTTCGCCGTCGCTGTCGGTGAGGCGTTCGGGCAAGCCGTTGACGTCGTTGTGGTAGTAGCGGGTGATCGAGTGGGGACCGTGACCTTCGACCCGGGCCAGTGGTTCGTAGCCGTCGTCGGCGTACACGTAAAGCGTGGTGAGGCCGTAACGCTGTTCATGCAGCAGACGCAAGCCGTCCCAGGTGAAAGCGGTATTTTCGAGTTCGTAGCCTTCCGGGTGGTGCTCGGTTTTGCCGATGCGTCGGCCGAGCGGGTCGCAGGTCATGCGCACGACGTTGCCGTTCTGGCCCTTCACTTCGATCAGTCGGTGTTCGGCGTCGTAGGCGAAGGTTTGCCGCCCGCGCTGGCGGCTGTGTTTTTCGATCATTCGCCCGAAGCCGTCGTAGCGGTACGACGTGTCCCGATACCTCAGCAGTTGGTTGTGGAGCACCGGCGGGGTGCTGTTTTTCGGGCCGTCGAGCAGGTTGGCGGCGGGATCGTAGGCGAGGGTTTCGAGGATGCCGAGGCGCGAGTCCTGGGCGCCGAGAATCCTGTGGCTGGAGTCGTAGCCGAGCAGGTGGCGATAGCTGGACTGACGCTCCCGGCGCTCGATCAGGTTGTCCGTCGGGTCGTATTCGTAATCGGTGGTCGCGAGCGGCGGGTGTTGGCGCAGCGGATCGCTCGACTGACGCTGGCGGCTGCGCAGGCGTCCGGTGGGGTCGTACCGGCTCGCGGTTGCCAGCTGGCCCTGGCTGCGCAGCACTTCGCGGTGCAGGCGGTCGCGCTCGATGTCGCAGATCAGCTGGCCGTCGAGGTTGATCTGGTGCAGGTGGCCGCTGCCGTAATGCAGACGATTGAGCCAGCGCCCGTCCGGGAGTTGGCTCTGGCTGCGGTTGCCGAGTTCGTCGTAACGGTGTGCAAGCACGCCCACTGCTGAGGTTTCTTCAAGCAGCTGCCCGAGCGCGTCATAGGCAAAACCCAGCGTCTGCACGACGCCCGCGCTGTCGGTAAAACAAATGCCGGTGAGCCGGTCGGCATCGTCGTACTGATAGTCCGTACGACCGTCGTCGGTGACTTTGGCAGTTAATCGTCCCAGCGCATCATGTTCGAAGTCATGGGCCAGACGCGGCGTCAGCGGCAAGTTATCTCTTGGATCACGCGGGGCCGGCACATGCAGCACCTGGCTCACGTTGCCCAGCGCGTCATAGCGGTAACAGCGCCCGCTGCCGTCCAGATCTCGCTGGCTCAGCAGTTGATCGCCGGCATCCCAGCCAAACGCGTAGCGCTCACCATTTTCATTGGTCAGGGTCTGCAACCGGCCATAGCCGTCGTAGCTCAATAGCACCCGACGTTCATGGGCATCGATGCGCTGCTGCAACTGGCCGCGCCGGTCGTAGTGGTAGACGGTCGGGGAGCCGGTTGCGTCGATGTAGCGGGTGAGCAGTCCGCTGCGATCCCGATGAAAATGCTCGATGCGCCCATCGGCCAGTTCGCGTTTGACCAGATTGCCGCAGGCGTCGTGCTGATACCGCGTGCTCTCGCTCATCGCGTTGGTCACGGTGGTCAAATGGCCGCGAGGGTCGTATTTGAAATACGTGGCATAACCTGAACAGTCGGTCTGCTCAGCCAGATACCCCATCGCGTCCCAGCGCAGCTTTTTGCTTTTGCCGCTGGCGTCGACGATCTCGATCAGTTGACCGTACGCGTCATAGCGGTAGTGGGTGACGTGCCCCAACGGGTCGGTGACGTGGGTGCAGTTGCCGCGCTTGTCGTAGCGGTAGTGCCAGCTCTGGCCGGCGGTGTCGGTTTGCGCTACGGGCAACGCCCATTGTTCAAGAAACACCGTGGCGTCGCGGCGCCCGAGCGGGTCCTGGGTCGAACACAGGTTGCCAGCATCGTCGTAGCTGTAATGCCACTGCCCACCCTGGGGATCGACCGCCCCCAGCAACTGGCGCTCGTCGTTCCAGGTAAACCGCCAGGTGTGGCCGAGGTTGTCGCGGTATTGGGTGATCTGGTGTTGGCCGTTCCAGTGTCGGGTGCTGACGCGGCCCCGCCCGTCGGTGACGACGGTGGTCCCGGCGCTCAGGTCGTAGGCGAAGCGGTAGGCATCGCCTTCATCGGTCCAGTGCTGAACCACCCGCCACTCACGCTCGTCGATCAGCGCCCACTGGTAAAAACAGCGCAGCCCGCTGGGCAACTGATGCTCGACCATGCGCTGCTCGTGGTAGACAAAGCGCCGCTGCGTCTGGCCAAGGGCGTCCCACACTTGCGCCAGTTGGCCTTGCGCGTCGTAGTCATAACGGGCCAGTACTTCGCGTGTTTCATCGATGTAAACCCGTTCGATCTGCTCGATTCGTCGGGACCAGCGTGGCGAATACCCCAGCAGCAGGCGCACGATGTTGTAGGTGTCGCGCAGATGGATCAGACGCCCGAGGTCGTCGTAATCGAGAAAGATCCGGTTGTCGTTGCGATCGCCCAGCTCGGTCAGGCGCAACAAGCCCAAATCGGTCGCAACCGGTTCAAACAGGTGATAACGCCCGTCCTCGCTCTCGATCAGCAACTGGCCGTTGTCATGTCGGCGCACTGCCAGGCTTTCACCGGCGCTGTACACCGCGCCACCCAACGGGATACAGCCCATGTCGATGACACGCGCCTGCTCGTCGGTGTAGATCAGCCGTTCGCCACCCTCGGGGTGCGGCTCGATGCGCACGCTGACTTCAAACGCCACGCTCCAGCCCACGCCGAACAGGCTGTCGGTTCGGGTATCGCGGCTGTTGTAGAAGCGCTGCCACTCCACGGGCAGAATCCCGGCGATGAAGAAATCCAGGTCCTCGACATCGCCCAGCACTTTGGCGCCGGTGGCGGCATGCACCGGGTGCGG
>NZ_JBSKHT010000031.1:0-5707 GCF_057128745.1 Pseudomonas rosaeacicularis | reverse complement strand
GATCTGTCTATAATTCGCCCCACTTCCGGCGCAGACGAAACGGAAAACTTCTTGAATATCAAGTAGTTGGACGAAGTAAGCGGCGAGGAATGCTTCGGTTTGACGGTTAAATCGACAGCGGTGAAAAAGGCAGTTGACAGCAGGTTGTAACGCTGTAGAATTCGCCTCCCGCTGACGAGAGACGCCAAGTCACTCCAGGGCGCAAGTGGTTGAAGTTGTTAAGGATTTCCAAGCGAAACTTTGAAAACTTCTTAAAATAACCGCTTGACAGCAACAAGAGACGCTGTAGAATGCGCGCCTCGGTTGAGACGAAAGATCTTAACCACCCGCTCTTTAACAACTGAATCAAGCAATTCGTGTGGGTGCTTGTGCTGTAAGACTGATGTCAACTGATTATCAGCATCGCAAGTTACTCCGCGAGAAATCATGGTTTAACCAACGATTGCTGAGCCAAGTTTAGGGTTTTCTCAAAACCCATGAAGTAATTGAACTGAAGAGTTTGATCATGGCTCAGATTGAACGCTGGCGGCAGGCCTAACACATGCAAGTCGAGCGGCAGCACGGGTACTTGTACCTGGTGGCGAGCGGCGGACGGGTGAGTAATGCCTAGGAATCTGCCTGGTAGTGGGGGATAACGTTCGGAAACGGACGCTAATACCGCATACGTCCTACGGGAGAAAGTGGGGGATCTTCGGACCTCACGCTATCAGATGAGCCTAGGTCGGATTAGCTAGTTGGTGAGGTAATGGCTCACCAAGGCGACGATCCGTAACTGGTCTGAGAGGATGATCAGTCACACTGGAACTGAGACACGGTCCAGACTCCTACGGGAGGCAGCAGTGGGGAATATTGGACAATGGGCGAAAGCCTGATCCAGCCATGCCGCGTGTGTGAAGAAGGTCTTCGGATTGTAAAGCACTTTAAGTTGGGAGGAAGGGCAGTAAATTAATACTTTGCTGTTTTGACGTTACCGACAGAATAAGCACCGGCTAACTCTGTGCCAGCAGCCGCGGTAATACAGAGGGTGCAAGCGTTAATCGGAATTACTGGGCGTAAAGCGCGCGTAGGTGGTTTGTTAAGTTGAATGTGAAATCCCCGGGCTCAACCTGGGAACTGCATCCAAAACTGGCAAGCTAGAGTATGGTAGAGGGTGGTGGAATTTCCTGTGTAGCGGTGAAATGCGTAGATATAGGAAGGAACACCAGTGGCGAAGGCGACCACCTGGACTGATACTGACACTGAGGTGCGAAAGCGTGGGGAGCAAACAGGATTAGATACCCTGGTAGTCCACGCCGTAAACGATGTCAACTAGCCGTTGGGAGCCTTGAGCTCTTAGTGGCGCAGCTAACGCATTAAGTTGACCGCCTGGGGAGTACGGCCGCAAGGTTAAAACTCAAATGAATTGACGGGGGCCCGCACAAGCGGTGGAGCATGTGGTTTAATTCGAAGCAACGCGAAGAACCTTACCAGGCCTTGACATCCAGTGAATCTGCCAGAGATGGCGGAGTGCCTTCGGGAACACTGAGACAGGTGCTGCATGGCTGTCGTCAGCTCGTGTCGTGAGATGTTGGGTTAAGTCCCGTAACGAGCGCAACCCTTGTCCTTAGTTACCAGCACGTTAAGGTGGGCACTCTAAGGAGACTGCCGGTGACAAACCGGAGGAAGGTGGGGATGACGTCAAGTCATCATGGCCCTTACGGCCTGGGCTACACACGTGCTACAATGGTCGGTACAAAGGGTTGCCAAGCCGCGAGGTGGAGCTAATCCCATAAAACCGATCGTAGTCCGGATCGCAGTCTGCAACTCGACTGCGTGAAGTCGGAATCGCTAGTAATCGTGAATCAGAATGTCACGGTGAATACGTTCCCGGGCCTTGTACACACCGCCCGTCACACCATGGGAGTGGGTTGCACCAGAAGTAGCTAGTCTAACCTTCGGGGGGACGGTTACCACGGTGTGATTCATGACTGGGGTGAAGTCGTAACAAGGTAGCCGTAGGGGAACCTGCGGCTGGATCACCTCCTTAATCGAAGACTCAGCTTCTTCACAAGTTCCCACACGAATTGCTTGATTCATTGAAGAAGACGATAGAAACAGCCCGAAATTGGGTCTGTAGCTCAGTTGGTTAGAGCGCACCCCTGATAAGGGTGAGGTCGGCAGTTCGAATCTGCCCAGACCCACCAATTTTTGTGTGGGAACCTGTAGCAATACGGGGCCATAGCTCAGCTGGGAGAGCGCCTGCCTTGCACGCAGGAGGTCAACGGTTCGATCCCGTTTGGCTCCACCACTTACCGCTGTTTCGTTGTTAGAGTTTAGAAATGAACATTCCGTCGAGGTGACGGTGAATGTTGATTTCTAGTCTTTGATTAGATCGTTCTTTAAAAATTTGGGTATGTGATAGAAATATAGACCGGGCACCTCTTTCACTGGTGCGTGTCCGGGCTAAGGTAAAGTTTGTGAAATGCAAACTTTCGGCGAATGTCGTCTTCACAGTATAACCAGATTGCTTGGGGTTATATGGTCAAGTGAAGAAGCGCATACGGTGGATGCCTTGGCAGTCAGAGGCGATGAAAGACGTGGTAGCCTGCGAAAAGCTTCGGGGAGTCGGCAAACAGACTGTGATCCGGAGATGTCTGAATGGGGGAACCCAGCGGTCATAAGACCGTTACCTTACACTGAATACATAGGTGTATGGAGCGAACCAGGGGAACTGAAACATCTAAGTACCCTGAGGAAAAGAAATCAACCGAGATTCCCTTAGTAGTGGCGAGCGAACGGGGACCAGCCCTTAAGTTGTTTAGAGATTAGCGGAACGCTCTGGAAAGTGCGGCCATAGTGGGTGATAGCCCTGTACGCGAAAATCTCTTTGCAATGAAATCGAGTAGGACGGGGCACGAGAAACCTTGTCTGAACATGGGGGGACCATCCTCCAAGGCTAAATACTACTGACTGACCGATAGTGAACCAGTACCGTGAGGGAAAGGCGAAAAGAACCCCGGAGAGGGGAGTGAAATAGATCCTGAAACCGTATGCGTACAAGCAGTGGGAGCCCACTTTGTTGGGTGACTGCGTACCTTTTGTATAATGGGTCAGCGACTTATTTTCAGTGGCGAGCTTAACCGAATAGGGGAGGCGTAGCGAAAGCGAGTCTTAATAGGGCGTCTAGTCGCTGGGAATAGACCCGAAACCGGGCGATCTATCCATGGGCAGGTTGAAGGTTGGGTAACACTAACTGGAGGACCGAACCGACTACCGTTGAAAAGTTAGCGGATGACCTGTGGATCGGAGTGAAAGGCTAATCAAGCTCGGAGATAGCTGGTTCTCCTCGAAAGCTATTTAGGTAGCGCCTCATGTATCACTGTAGGGGGTAGAGCACTGTTTCGGCTAGGGGGTCATCCCGACTTACCAAACCGATGCAAACTCCGAATACCTACAAGTGCCGAGCATGGGAGACACACGGCGGGTGCTAACGTCCGTCGTGAAAAGGGAAACAACCCAGACCGTCAGCTAAGGTCCCAAAGTCATGGTTAAGTGGGAAACGATGTGGGAAGGCTTAGACAGCTAGGAGGTTGGCTTAGAAGCAGCCACCCTTTAAAGAAAGCGTAATAGCTCACTAGTCGAGTCGGCCTGCGCGGAAGATGTAACGGGGCTCAAACCATGCACCGAAGCTACGGGTATCATCTTATGATGATGCGGTAGAGGAGCGTTCTGTAAGCCTGTGAAGGTGAGTTGAGAAGCTTGCTGGAGGTATCAGAAGTGCGAATGCTGACATGAGTAACGACAATGGGTGTGAAAAACACCCACGCCGAAAGACCAAGGTTTCCTGCGCAACGTTAATCGACGCAGGGTTAGTCGGTCCCTAAGGCGAGGCTGAAAAGCGTAGTCGATGGAAAACAGGTTAATATTCCTGTACTTCTGGTTATTGCGATGGAGGGACGGAGAAGGCTAGGCCAGCCTGGCGTTGGTAGTCCAGGTTTAAGGTGGTAGGCTGAAATCTTAGGTAAATCCGGGGTTTCAAGGCCGAGAGCTGATGACGAGTGTTCTTTTGAACACGAAGTGGTTGATGCCATGCTTCCAAGAAAAGCTTCTAAGCTTCAGGTAACCAGGAACCGTACCCCAAACCGACACAGGTGGTTGGGTAGAGAATACCAAGGCGCTTGAGAGAACTCGGGTGAAGGAACTAGGCAAAATGGCACCGTAACTTCGGGAGAAGGTGCGCCGGTGAGGGTGAAGGACTTGCTCCGTAAGCCCATGCCGGTCGAAGATACCAGGCCGCTGCGACTGTTTATTAAAAACACAGCACTCTGCAAACACGAAAGTGGACGTATAGGGTGTGACGCCTGCCCGGTGCCGGAAGGTTAATTGATGGGGTTAGCTAACGCGAAGCTCTTGATCGAAGCCCCGGTAAACGGCGGCCGTAACTATAACGGTCCTAAGGTAGCGAAATTCCTTGTCGGGTAAGTTCCGACCTGCACGAATGGCGTAACGATGGCGGCGCTGTCTCCACCCGAGACTCAGTGAAATTGAAATCGCTGTGAAGATGCAGTGTATCCGCGGCTAGACGGAAAGACCCCGTGAACCTTTACTATAGCTTTGCACTGGACTTTGAATTTGCTTGTGTAGGATAGGTGGGAGGCTTTGAAGCGTGGACGCCAGTTCGCGTGGAGCCAACCTTGAAATACCACCCTGGCAACTTTGAGGTTCTAACTCAGGTCCGTTATCCGGATCGAGGACAGTGTATGGTGGGTAGTTTGACTGGGGCGGTCTCCTCCTAAAGAGTAACGGAGGAGTACGAAGGTGCGCTCAGACCGGTCGGAAATCGGTCGTAGAGTATAAAGGCAAAAGCGCGCTTGACTGCGAGACAGACACGTCGAGCAGGTACGAAAGTAGGTCTTAGTGATCCGGTGGTTCTGTATGGAAGGGCCATCGCTCAACGGATAAAAGGTACTCCGGGGATAACAGGCTGATACCGCCCAAGAGTTCATATCGACGGCGGTGTTTGGCACCTCGATGTCGGCTCATCACATCCTGGGGCTGAAGCCGGTCCCAAGGGTATGGCTGTTCGCCATTTAAAGTGGTACGCGAGCTGGGTTTAGAACGTCGTGAGACAGTTCGGTCCCTATCTGCCGTGGACGTTTGAGATTTGAGAGGGGCTGCTCCTAGTACGAGAGGACCGGAGTGGACGAACCTCTGGTGTTCCGGTTGTCACGCCAGTGGCATTGCCGGGTAGCTATGTTCGGAAAAGATAACCGCTGAAAGCATCTAAGCGGGAAACTTGCCTCAAGATGAGATCTCACTGGAACCTTGAGTTCCCTGAAGGGCCGTCGAAGACTACGACGTTGATAGGTTGGGTGTGTAAGCGCTGTGAGGCGTTGAGCTAACCAATACTAATTGCCCGTGAGGCTTGACCATATAACACCCAAGCAATTTGTGACCTGAGAGGGCATCAGATTGCGGTGACTGTGAAGATGACAGACGCTGAAAGTTTGCAGCACGAACGAACCTGATCACATACCCGATTTGCCGAAGCGAAGCCCTGGCGACAGGCGCAGCGACTCGGTACCCGAATTTCTTGACGACCATAGAGCGTTGGAACCACCTGATCCCATCCCGAACTCAGCAGTGAAACGATGCATCGCCGATGGTAGTGTGGGGTTTCCCCATGTGAGAGTAGGTCATCGTCAAGATTAAATTCCGAAACCCCTCA
>NZ_JBSKHT010000030.1:0-21326 GCF_057128745.1 Pseudomonas rosaeacicularis | reverse complement strand
ATGCATCGCCGATGGTAGTGTGGGGTTTCCCCATGTGAGAGTAGGTCATCGTCAAGATTAAATTCCGAAACCCCTCATCGCTTGCGCGGCGAGGGGTTTTGTTTTGGGCATAAGAAAATTTCCAAAACACTCATCCTACCGCTCGACCGGCAGATAATAAAAAACCACCCGTAGGTGGTTTTCGGTATGACATCCCCGCATCAATCCCCGCGGTAAATGCAGCCACTGGTGCACGTTTCATGAATTCGAAGGGCGGACAGCTCCGGCAGAAGCGGCTTGAGCTCCTTCCAAATCCACTTGACCAACACTTCACTGGTTGGATTTTCCAGGCCAGGAATGTCATTGAGGTAGTTATGATCAAGACGTTCATAGAGTGGTTTGAAGATCGTCTTGATTTCCGAGAAGTCTCGAATCCAGCCGGTATGCGGGTCAGGCTCGCCTTCCAGATAGATAGCGATTCGAAACGAGTGTCCATGTAAGCGTCCGCATTTGTGACCCTCAGGTACGTGAGGGAGGCGGTGCGCAGATTCAAATGTGAACTCTTTGAAAATTTCCACTGTGTCTTGGGTCCTGAAATGGCGCGATCGCCAAGGCAATAAAGGCAGGGCGCGAGTTTACCGCATTGGTTTACTCATTGGGCAACCGGAACCTGACTAAGCGGTTAGACCAAGGGCAAGAGCCTTTCCCCAACACGCCCGCTATCAGTCAGCGCAAGAAATTCATCGCCCAAGCGCTCGCTTTCCGCCATGGCTTTACGCCAATGCGCCTGACGCTCGATATCCCTGCCCAGATACCGTTTGAAATCACTGCGGTCAGGCAGTTTTCCTCCTGGCAGACGTGCCAGATATTCGGGCGAAGGCGACAGCAGAACCACATCCTGAAGTCGACCAAGATCACCCCGGCGCCAAGGTAGCGCCTTATCAAACCAGCCCGGAACGATTTTGTCCGTGAAGTGCGGATAAAGGACGATGTCGTCGCCGCTGTACGGAAGATCCAGATGATAGTCGAGCAACCCACCATCCCTGAACGTACCTGGCCCCACTCCCGGGATGTCCAGGACGCCTTCCATCACCATCGGGATGGAGCCGGACGCAAGCAACGCTTGCCGCAAGTTCGATATCGACAGAGGCAAGTAACGCGACGGGAAATCGGTCAGCGGTGCGAGAGGAGGGAGCAAGCGAGAATCATGCATGATCAGTCGCTCAAAATGACGGGACAGACGCCTACGCCCAATAAGATTGTTTGCGATCACCGACGACAGCCCAAGCCCCAATCCGCCCCGGTGGTCGCCCGCTAGAAGACCATGACTTTTGACGATCATGATGTTCAGTCGATAGTGCGGATTCTCAAGCACGCTGGCATCGCATCCCAGAAAAAGGTCATCGAGCATTTTTATGCAGCTGCGGCTTACTTCAGCCATGGTCACGCCTTTAGCGAAGCTCTGTTCGTTGTAGAGCTCGCCAAGTCGTTTGATGCCTTGGACGGGGTCGGGCAAGCACGCGCTTGCAAATCGCCACGAGCCTATCGATGCGCCAATAAGCGAGCGCTCTCGAGGTGCCCGAAGCAGCCAGTCGCCAAACAGCGCCAGATCCAGGCCCTGAATCCCAAGTGCTTTGGGTCCGCCGGCGGCTCCCGGAATGATTGCCACGTCCTCAGGTAACAACCCGCTTTTCCGAATACGGGCGATCGCACGTTTGCCGGCCCTGATTCTCAAGGCGTTCGACTTTATGTGAATAGCGCTCATTAGCCCCTCATGTAATCCGCCAAAATATATCGAGTACCACTGTCAGAACGTCACGCCAACCGAAATGCCAATGGTGGCATGTAGCCAGAGAATTCAGTTTGAATTAAGTTGAGCTGGTTATCTTGGACCCCGTAAACCCCATAACCAAAACGGAGTTCCACCATGAAAACCTTGACTGCTCTGCTCACCACTTGCGCCATCGCTCTCTCGGCCGGCATCGTCCATGCCAAAGATTTGGGACCGGATGAAGCCCTGCGCTTGCGCGATGCAGGTACTATCCAATCCTTCGAAAAACTCAACGCCATTGCGCTGGCCAAACACGCTAACGCGACGATCACCGAAACCGAACTGGAAGAGCAGTATGGCAAGCATCTTTATCAGGTCGAACTGCGCGATGCCAAAGGCGTTGAGTGGGATATCGAATTGGACGCTGCTACCGGCCAGGTACTCAAGGACCATCAGGACACGTAATGAGGGTAAATAAGCGTCCTTGGCAATGCCTTGGGCTGATCGTGCTGTCGTTATCGACGCTGAGTCACGCCAAGGATCTCAATCAAGACGAGGCACTGGCGCTGCGTCAGCAGGGCGTGATTCTGCCTCTGGAGCAATTCATTGAGCAGGCCCTGGGACGCTATCCCGGCTCGAAGCTTCTTGAAGCTGAGCTCGAGGAAAAACATGGCGTGCTGATCTACGAGATTGAATTGCTCACGAAAGACGGCGTCGTTCGTGAGCTTAAATTCGACGCCCGCGATACGCGATTACTCGATGACAAGGAAGATGACTGAATGCGCCTCTTATTGGTTGAGGATCATGTTCCACTGGCGGACGAACTGATCAGCGCGCTTGGACGACAGGGCTATGCCGTGGATTGGCTTGCAGACGGACGTGATGCTGTTCATCAGGGAGCGAGCGAGCCCTACGATTTGATCGTCCTTGACTTGGGTTTGCCAGGATTGTCCGGACTTGAAGTGTTGCAGCAATGGCGTGCCGGAGGGCTATCGACGCCAGTGCTGGTATTAACCGCACGCGGATCCTGGGCTGAGCGCATCGAAGGGCTGAAGGTTGGGGCTGATGATTACCTGACCAAGCCGTTCCACCCGGAAGAGCTGCAACTGCGAATTCAGGCGCTGTTGCGACGCTCCCACGGACTGGCTAACCAACCGACGCTGCAAGCGGCAGGCCTGCATCTGGATGAAGGTCGGCAAACGGTGAGCCGCGATGGCCTGGAAATACAGCTGACGTCTGCCGAGTTCCGCCTGTTGCGCTATTTCATGCTGCACCCCGAACAAATCCTCTCAAAAACCCATCTCTCCGAACACTTGTACGACGGCGAAAATGAGCGCGACTCCAATGTGATCGAAGTACACGTCAATCACCTGCGTCGCAAGCTCGGCAAGACCGTCATCGAAACCCGCCGAGGTCAGGGCTATCGATTTGGCGGGCAGCTAGTTTGAAGTCGATACAGGCGCGACTCAGTCTGGGTCTGATCAGCGTACTGCTGATCGTGGGCCTGGTCCTCGCGCAGACCAGTCTGTGGTTATTCGAAGTCGGGCTTCAGCGTTATCTGGAATCCGGCTTGCGCAATGACAGCGAATTGCTGCTGGTCGCGTTGGTGAAAGGCCCCAATGGCCTGCAACTCGATGAACACCGGCTTTCACCCGGTTATCAGCGCCCGTATTCCGGGCATTATTTTCGGATCGATTTCGAGGGTGGGCACTGGCGCTCTCGCTCGCTGTGGGACCTGGAACTGCCGCAACCCGATCAAGACGGTCTCTACGCCAACCTCAAGCTCGAAAAAAGTGACCAGTCTCTTCTGCTGCTGCACAAGGAATACCGCAAGTTCGGCCAGCAGATTTCCATTACCGTCGCCCAGGATTACAGTCCGGTCAAAGCCAGCTTTCAGCGCGTCCAGCAGATCGGCCTGGGGTTGGGACTGGCAGCACTCATCCTGATTCTGGTGTTGCAGCGGGTCACTGTGCGCCGCGCGTTGCGCCCACTGGACAAAGCGCGCGCGCAAATCCTGCAACTGCAGCAAGGCCAGCGCTCCCAGTTAGATAATCAGGTGCCGTTGGAACTTGAGCCGCTGGTGGCGCAGATCAACCATTTGCTGGCTCACACCGAAGACAGCCTCAAGCGGTCACGCAATGCCCTGGGAAATCTCGGACACGCGTTGAAGACGCCGCTGGCGGTGTTGATCAGTATCGCTGAAGGCAAACGGCATGACGTTCCTGCGCCCGTTCGCCAGACGTTGCGTGAACAGTTGCAGCAGATTCAGCATCGTCTTGAGCGTGAGCTGAACCGAGCACGGTTGTCCGGCGATGCGTTGCCGGGCAGCCATTTCAATTGCGATACCGAATTGCCCGGCCTGTTTTCAACCCTGCGCATGATCCATGGCGAACACCTTGATCTGATCAATGAAGTGCCTCCCGGCCTGACGTTGCCATGGGATCGGGAGGATGTGCTGGAGCTACTCGGCAACCTGCTGGATAACGCCTGCAAATGGACCGACAGCACGGTCTGTCTGGACATCAGGCATCAGGACCAATCCTATCTGTTGCTGATCAACGATGACGGTCCCGGCATTCCCGAAGTGCGCCGTGATGAAGTCCTGGGCCGAGGCAACCGTCTTGATGAACAGATTGACGGGCACGGCTTGGGCCTTGCGATCGTCAAAGATATCGTTGAATCCTGGGGCGGCGTGCTGCAGTTGCTGGAAAGCCCGCTTGGCGGACTGCAGGTTCGTATCCTATTGCCAGACCGAAACACGCCCGACTGACGTCCAAACCTCTTCTGGCGATAGTCCATCAACAGACGCAGCGGCACTCCTGTTGCGTTTGACGGACTAACCAACAGGACGCGCGCAAAGTGCGGCTCGATGGACACGGACGAGAAATGAACGAAACCACACTTCAATACAAAACCCTGATGCTGCTGTTGGTGTTGGTCACCATTGCGTTCATCTGGATCATGCTGCCGTTTTACGGCGCAGTATTCTGGGCAGTGATCCTGGGGATCATCTTCGCACCGCTGCAACGCCGCCTGCTGGCCAAGTTTGGCTGGAAGCGCAACGTCACTTCCCTGTGTACGTTAATGATCTGTCTAGTGATCGCCATTTTGCCAGTCATCATCATCAGCGCCCTGATGGTTCAAGAGGGCGCCACGCTTTATAAAAGTGTCGAAAGCGGCCAGCTCGACGTGGCCAAGTACCTTGCCGAGTTCAAGGTTTTGCTGCCAGCCCCAGTGCAGCATTTGCTGGATCGCATGGGCATGGGTGATTTCGAAGGCCTGCGCGACAAGATCGCCAAAGGCGCAATGCAGGGGAGTCAGTATCTGGCGACTCAGGCGTTCAGCTTCGGCCAAGGAACCTTTGATTTTGTGGTGAGCTTTTTCATCATGCTGTATCTGCTGTTTTTCTTTCTTCGCGATGGTCAGGATCTGGTGCGTAAGATTCGGATTGCCTTCCCGCTGGCTGAGCCGCAGAAACGTCGGCTGCAACTGAAATTCACACGCGTTGTGCGCGCGACCGTGAAGGGCAACGTGGTGGTTGCCATCACGCAGGGTGCACTGGGCGGTCTGATCTTCTGGATCCTCGATATACCGAGCGCGCTGCTTTGGGCGGTGCTGATGGCGTTTCTCTCATTGCTGCCGGCAGTAGGGGCTGGGATTGTCTGGGCGCCGGTGGCTGCTTACTTCTTGCTCAGCGGGATGATCTGGCAGGGCGTGGTACTCAGTTTGTTCGGCGTGTTCGTGATTGGTTTGGTGGATAATGTGCTGCGCCCGATTTTGGTGGGCAAGGACACGCGGATGCCGGATTACCTGATTCTGATTTCGACCCTTGGCGGGATGGCGGTGTTTGGGCTGAATGGATTTGTGATCGGGCCGATGATTGCTGCGTTGTTTATGTCGACGTGGGGGTTGTTTACCAGTGCCAAACAGACGGTGAGATTGCCGGGATAGTGTATTGGTTTGGCTTCCGGGTTTCGGCCTTATCGCAGCTCACTCGGTACGCCAGACACGCCACATCGCAGCCTTCGGCAGCTCCTACGGGGATCGCGCAACCTGCACAGAACACCCATAAAAAAACCCTGCTAAAGCGCAGGGTTTTTTGTACCTCAGATATCCATCACAACCCGGCGTGCTGCACCAACGTCAGCAGCGGTTGCGGATAAACCCCGAGGAAGAACGCCAGCAGCGAAATCCCCAGCAGCATCACACCGCCCGCACGTTGCGCCCAGTTGAACGGGGCATCGTGGCGCTGGATCTTCGAGTCCTGCAGGTACAAGGTCACCATCACTCGCAAGTAGTAGAAAACGCCAATCGCGCTACCCAACACCAGCGAACCGGTCAGCCACCACAAGTGCGACTCAACGCCGGTCGCGATGATGTAGAACTTGCCGATGAACCCTGCCGTCAGCGGAATACCCGCCAGCGACAGCATCATCACGGTCAGCACTGCCGTCAGGTACGGACGACGCCAGAACAGACCGCGGTACTCGAACAGCGCATCAGCATCGCGACCGGTGTAAGGCGAGGACATCAATGTGATCACGCCGAACGCGCCCAGACTGGTCAGCACGTAGGTCACCAAGTAAACGCTGATCGCCTCGACAGCCATACCCTTGCTCGCCACCATCGCGATCATCAGGTAACCGAAGTGAGCGATGGACGAATAACCCAGCAGACGCTTGAGGTTGGTCTGCGTCAGCGCCAGCAGGTTGCCGACGAGAATCGACGCCACCGCAATCACCGACATCACGTCCGTCAACACGCCGCTGCTGGCAGCCGGCGAGATCTGGAACAGACGCACCATCACTGCGAACACTGCCACTTTACTGGCCGTGGCGAGGAAAGCCGCGACGGGGGCAGGGGCGCCTTCGTACACGTCCGGTGTCCACAAGTGGAACGGCACCAGCGACAGCTTGAAGCCCAGACCCACCAGCATCATGCCCAGGCCCAACGAAGCCAGCGTGCTTGGCATGCCGGTGGCTTCAATGGCCTTGCCGATGCCGGTGAAGCTCAGCGTGCCCGCGTCTGCGTAGAGCAATGCCATACCGAACAGCAGAAACGCAGAACCTGCGGCCGACAGCACCATGTACTTGATGCCGCCTTCCAGCGAACGCTTGTTGAAGAACGCATACGCCACCAGCCCGTAGACCGGCACCGACAGCAACTCCAGACCGATGAACAAACCGGCCAGATGTTGCGCCGCCACCAGAACCAGCCCACCGGCAGCGGCCATCAGTATCAGCAGGTAAAGCTCTTCGCGGTTGCCCGGATAGCCCGCTTTGCCTTCACCCAAATAGGCGTGAGCCAGGGTGACGCAGGCCAGGGTCGATACCAGAATGATCGCCATGTACAAGCAAGCGAACGCGTCGATCTGCAGCAGCGGCGTGACCACCAGCGGCGCGACCTTGAGGGCCGGGTAGATCGACAGCAGCGCCAGGTTGAGGCCTGCAACTGTCAGCAGGAACGATTGAGAGTGATTGCGACGCCATGCGATCCCGAGCATCACCACAACAATGGTGAGACTGGTGATCAGCAGCGGCGCCAGCGCAATAAAGTGTTGAATCGTCAGGTCCATAGCGCTCTTACCGGGCCGAAGCGAGTTGAGTGAAGGCGGTGCTGAGCCATTGCTGCACGCCATGCATGGTCGCCGCCGAGGTGTCGAGCACTGGCTGCGGGTAAACCCCGAGCAGCACCAGCAACACCGCCAGACCGAGCACCATCGTCAATTCCCGTCCATCCATACCCTTCAAGACGTCATCCGATTTGGACGGGCCGAAATAGGCGCGGTGGATCATGATCAGCGAGTAGACCGAACCGAACACCAGACCTGTTGTTGCAATTGAAGAGATCCATGGCGTGGCAACGAACGAGCCCAGCAGAATCAGGAACTCGCCGACGAAGTTGCCCGTGCCCGGCAGACCGAGAGACGCGGCCGCGAAGAACAGGCTGATGGCCGGCAGGTACGCAATCTTGTTCCACAAGCCACCCATCTGACGCATGTCCCGAGTGTGCAGACGCTCGTACAACTGACCGCTGAGGATAAACAGCGCCGCAGCCGACAGACCGTGAGCCAGCATCTGAACCACTACGCCCTGCAGCGCTTGCTGGCTGCCGGAGTAGATGCCGATGAGCACGAAGCCCATGTGCGAGACGCTGGAGAACGCGATCAGTCGCTTGATGTCGGTCTGCGCGAAGGCCAGAAAGGCGCCGTAGAAAATGCCGATCAAACCGAGGGTCATCGCGATCGGCGCAAACTCGGCCGACGCGTTAGGGAACAGCGGCAGGGCAAAACGCAGCAGGCCGTAAGCAGCGGTTTTCAGCAGGATACCGGCCAGATCGACCGAACCTGCCGTTGGCGCCTGGGCGTGAGCGTCCGGCAGCCAGGAGTGCAGCGGCACGATCGGCAGCTTCACCGCGAAGGCGATGAAGAAGCCCAGCATCAAGATGTACTCGGTGCTGTTGGACAGCTTGGCTTTCAGCAACTCGGCGTAGCTGAAGGTGATCACGCCGGTCTGGTTGAAGTTCACCAGCACCAGACCCAGGATCGCCACCAGCATGATCAGGCCGCTGGCCTGGGTGAAGATGAAGAACTTGGTCGCGGCGTAAATCCGGGTTTTCTTACCGTCCGCCGAGCTGTGACCCCAGAGCGCGATGAGGAAATACATCGGCACCAGCATCATTTCCCAGAAGAAGAAGAACATGAACAGGTCGATGGCGAGGAACACGCCAACTACGCCGCCCAGGATCCACATCAGGTTGAGGTGGAAGAAGCCAACGTTACGCTGGATCTCTTTCCACGAGCACAACACCGACAACACGCCCAGCAGGCCGGTCAGCAGGATCATCAGCAGCGACAGGCCGTCGAGCGCCAGGTGAACGCTGATGCCAAAGCGCTCGATCCACAGGTGTTTGAACTCAAGGGCCCAGGTTGGATCGGCGCCGGGCATGGGGGCGTAACTGAACGTGCCAGTACTCCACACCCAAAGGCCCAAAGCCGTTTCGAGGGACATCGTCAACAGCGCAATCCAGCGCGGCAGGGTAGGGCCGAAGCGCTCACCTTGCCAGCACAGCAGGCCGCCGATAAAGGGGATCAGGATTAGCCAAGGCAGAATCATGACGGGCTCGTTTCCTTTCGCAAATTCGCAAGGTTCATGTCAGATCGACTCTTCAGACCAGCACAATCGCGCCCAGTACCAGAACGGCACCTGCGGCGATCGAAGCGGCGTACCAACGCAGTTGTCCAGTCTCGGTGCGGCTCATCAGAACATGACCGCCTTTGACCAGCCGAGGAATCACACCGATGGTGTGGTCCAGTGGGTCGCCACGCAGAATGTGACTGATCGCCAGATACGGCTTGACGAAAAGCTTGTCGTAGACCCAGTCGAAACCCCATGCCGCGAACCACCAGGCCGAGAGGAAACGACCCGGACCGCTGTTGGCGATGGCAGTGGCCAGACGACGCTTGCCGAGGAACAGCAAGGCCGCCAGCAGAATCCCGGCCAGCGCGATGGCGCCCGAGGCAATTTCCAGACTGTGCTTGGCTTCGCCGCCCGCGTGCCCGACGCTTTCTGGCAACACGCCCGCCAACGGTGGATGAATCCATGCACCGATGAACGTCGACAGCACGATCAGCACGCTCAATGGCAGCCAGTGAGCGATGCCGTGACCTGCGTGGGCTTCGGTTTTCGCTTCGCCGTGGAAGGCGATGAAGATCAGGCGGAAGGTGTACAACGACGTCATGAACGCACCGACCAGACCCGCATAAAGCAGATAGTCGTGCCCGCTGGCGAAGGCTTCCCAGAGGATTTCGTCTTTGGAGTAGAAGCCTGCGGTCAGCAACGGCAGGGCAGACAATGCTGCGCCGCCGACGATGAAGCTGGCGTACGCCAGTGGCAGCTTTTTCCACAGGCCGCCCATTTTGAAGATGTTCTGCTCGTGGTGGCAGGCCACGATCACCGCACCGGACGCCAGGAACAACAGCGCCTTGAAGAAAGCGTGGGTCATCAGGTGGAAGATCGCGCCTTCCCATGCGCCAACGCCTAGCGCCAGGAACATGTAGCCGATCTGGCTCATGGTCGAATAGGCGAGGACACGTTTGATGTCGGTCTGCACCAGCGCGGCGAAACCTGCCAGCACCAAAGTCACACCGCCAACGATGCCGACCAGGTGCAGGATGTCCGGCGCCAAGGCAAACAAACCGTGGGTACGGGCGATCAGGTAAACACCGGCCGTTACCATCGTTGCCGCGTGGATCAGTGCCGAAACCGGTGTCGGGCCGGCCATCGCATCTGCCAGCCAGGTTTGCAGCGGCAGTTGCGCGGATTTACCGACAGCGCCGCCCAGCAGCATCAGCGTCGCCAGCACAATCCAGAAGTCGCCAACCTTGAAGTGCTCAGGCGCCCGCACCAGCAGTTCTTGCACGTTCAGCGTGCCCAGTTGCTGGAACAGGATGAACAGGCCGATGGCCATGAACACGTCGCCGATGCGGGTGACGATAAAGGCCTTGAGTGCGGCGTTACCGTTGTTGCGGTTGCTGTAGTAGAAACCGATCAACAGGTACGAGCACAGGCCCACGCCTTCCCAGCCGAAGTAAAGGAACAACAGGTTATCGCCCAGGATCAGGAACAGCATGCTGGCGATGAACAGGTTGGTGTACGCAAAGAAGCGCGAATAGCCCTCTTCACCGCGCATGTACCAGGACGCGAACAGGTGGATCAGAAAACCCACGCCGACCACTACGCCCAGCATCGTGACGGACAGACCGTCCAGATAAAGCGCGAAGTTAGGTGCGAAACCGTCAACCGACATCCACTGCCACAGCACTTGGGTGTAGTGACCACCCGCAGGCGGTGCCACGTTGAATTGCCAGATGATGTAGGCGGCGACGATGGCTGAGAGGCCAATGGAGCCCACGCCAATCAGGGCCGCGAGGTTTTCCGAGATTTTCCCGCGTGAAAACGACAGCAGCAGGAAGCCGATCAGAGGAAAGACGAAAGTGAGAAAGAGTAGGTTCATCCGCGCATCTCGCTGGCAGCGTCGATATCGAGCGTGTGGAAGCGGCGATACAGCTGCAGCAGGATCGCCAAGCCAATACTGGCTTCGGCGGCGGCAAGGCTGATCACCAGAATGAACATGATCTGGCCGTCCGGTTGCGCCCAGCGGCTACCCGCCACGACGAAAGCCAGAGCGGCAGAGTTCATCATTATTTCCAGGCTCATCAACACGAAAAGAATGTTGCGGCGTACCAACAGGCCCGCCAGGCCGAGGCAGAACAGGATGCCGGCGACGGCCAGTCCGTGTTCGAGAGGGATTGCATTCATGGCTTTACTCCTTCGCCTCGCGGCCGAGGTGGAACGCCGTCACGGCGGCAGCGAGCAGCAGCATCGAAGCCAGTTCGACCACCAGCAGGTAAGGGCCGAACAGACTGATACCGACTGCCTTGGCGTCTACCGTGGTGTGGCCGATGCCGGCGCCAGTCGGATTGGCGAACAAAACGTAAAGCAGTTCAGCCAGCAACAGACCGCAGAGCAGGATTGGACCCAGCCAGATGCCGGGTTTAAGCCAGGCGCGTTCTTGCTGAACCGAGGCGGGGCCCAGGTTCAGCATCATCACCACGAACACGAACAGCACCATGATGGCGCCAGCGTAGGCGATCACTTCCAGTACACCGGCGAACGGCGCGCCGAGGGCGAAAAAGGTCATGGCCACGGCGATCAGCGAGATGATCAGGTAGAGCAGGGCGTGCACCGGGTTCGTGTTGGTGATCACCCGAAGGGTGGCCACAACCGCGATGCCGGATGCGAAATAGAAAGCGAATTCCATCTTTCTTCCTTAAGGCAGCAAGCTCTTGACGTTGATCGGTTGGGCTTCGTTCTGCGCAGAGCCTTTAGGCTTGCCAGCGATCGCCATCCCCGCAACGCGGTAGAAGTTGTAATCAGGGTTCTTGCCGGGGCCGGAGATCAGCAAATCTTCCTTCTCGTAGACCAGATCCTGACGTTTGAACTCGGCCATCTCGAAATCCGGTGTCAGCTGGATCGCGGTGGTCGGGCAAGCTTCCTCGCAGAGACCGCAAAAGATGCAGCGCGAGAAGTTGATACGGAAGAAGTCCGGGTACCAGCGACCGTCTTCGGTTTCAGCTTTCTGCAGCGAGATGCAACCCACTGGGCACGCCACGGCGCACAGGTTGCAAGCCACGCAGCGCTCTTCGCCATCGGGGTCGCGGGTCAGGACGATGCGGCCACGGTAGCGAGGCGGCAGGTAAACCGCCTCTTCCGGGTATTGCAGGGTGTCGCGCTTGCGAAAGCCATGGCCAAAGATCATGACCATGCTGCGCAACTGGGTACCGGTACCCTTAATGATGTCGCCAATATATTTGAACATGGGTCAAATCCTCACTGAACCGAGCCCGCTGGTGTGTTTAACAACACAACCGCAGCGGTCACCAGCAGATTGATCAGGGTCAGCGGCAGGCAGAATTTCCAGCTGAAATCCATCACTTGGTCATAGCGCGGGCGAGGAATCGAGGCCCGCAGCAAAATGAAGATCATGATGAAAAACATGGTTTTCAGTACAAACCACATGAACGAGAGCTGCGGCAGGATGTTGAACGGACCGTGCCAGCCACCGAAGAACAGCGTCACCAACAGCGCAGAGATCAGGATGATGCCGATGTATTCACCGACGAAGAACATGCCCCATTTCATGCCGGCATATTCAATGTGGTAACCGTCGGCCAGTTCCTGTTCCGCTTCCGGCTGGTCGAAGGGGTGACGGTGAGTCACGGCCACGCCTGCGATGAAGAAGGTACAAAAACCGAAGAACTGCGGAATGATGAACCACAGGTTGTTCGCCTGATAGGCAACGATGTCGCCCATGTTGAAGGAACCTGCCTGAACCACGATGCCCATCAGCGACAGGCCCATGAACACTTCATAGGACACGGTTTGCGCTGAGGCCCGCAGGCTGCCCAGCAGGGCGTACTTGTTGTTGCTCGACCAACCGGCGAACAGCACCGCGTACACCGACAGACCGGCCATGGCGAAGAAGAACAGCAAGCCGATGTTCAGGTCCGCGACGACCCAGGTCTGAGTGACCGGGATAATCGAGAACGAGATCAGCAGCGCGCTCATGGCAACCACCGGCGCCAGGGTGAAGATCACCTTGTCGACAAAGGGTGGATTCCAGTCTTCCTTGAAAAACATCTTCAGCATGTCGGCGGCAATCTGGAACAGGCCGAACGGGCCGACGCGGTTGGGACCGTAACGATCCTGCCACCAGCCCAGCAAACGACGCTCGACGAAGCTGAGGAAAGCGCCGCAAACCACCACGGCCAGCAGGATCACAATGGCCTTGAGGGCCGCAATGATCGAGTCGATCACTTCAGGGGTGAACCACGTCATTGCGCTGCCTCCTGCAGACCGTCCACGGTTTTGCCAAACAAGGCCGGCGGAATGCCCGGCAGTCCGGAAGGCAATGCCACCAGACCTGCGCCCAGCTCTTCATCGATGCGCAGCGGCAGACGCAAGGTCTGACCTGCAACGTTCAGGCTGAGCAGGGCTCCCTCGTTGACGCCCAGGCGGTCCGCTTCGGACTTGGCCAGCGCGACGTAGGCTTGCGGGATGCGTTCCTGAACCGGTGCGGCTTTAGAGGAGTTTTCCTCGCTGCCGAACAGGTGAAAGAACGGCACAACCTGCCAGGTGCCTTGAGCCGGTGCAAAAGCGCGCGGCACATTGGCGAACCAGCTCAGGTTGTCGCCGCTGCTTTCGATCAGGCGTACGCCCGGATCGCCAGCACGCAAGTGACCACCGACTTCGTCCTGGAACTTGTTCCACGCTTGTGGCGAGTTCCAGCCCGGAGACCAGGCGAACGGCACTTGCTGGCGTGGTTCGACCGAACCCGAATAGCCTTCCATCGAGAACGAGAACGCTGAGTCAACGTCTTGGCTGGTGCGCGGTTCGTGCACGCTAATGTTGGCGCGCATGGCGGTCCGGCCGCTGTAACGCAGCGGTTCGCGAGCCAGTTTCAGGCCCTTGATACGGAACGCGGCAGAAGGTGCAGCGCCGACGATGCCCGCCAGTTGCGTGTTGCTTTTGGCAACGGCAGCGGTCACGTGGTCGAGCTGAGTCCAGTCCACTGGTTGATTCAGCAGGGTGGCGCGCAAGGCATGCAGCCAGCGCCAGCCTTCGTGAATCTGGATGCTGGCGTCCAGATACGTTGGGTCGTAAACCTGGAAGAAGCGCTGAGCGCGACCTTCCTGGCTGACCAGCGTCCCATCGCCTTCGGCAAAGCTTGCCGCTGGCAATACCAGATCCGCACGATCCGACGTCGCGGTTTTTTGATGGTCAGCAACGATCACCACTTTCGCAGTGTTCAGTGCAGCCTCGACCGTAGCGGCATCGACGCGGGTGAACAGATCGTTTTCCAGCACGACGAGAGCATCGGCCTTGCCCGAGATCACCGCTTGCAGCGCGTCATCCAGCGAGTCGCCACCAAACAGGGCCAGGCCCATGCTGTTGGCTTCCGGCACGATCAGACTGAGCGAGCCTTGTTTGTCGCGCAGCTTCAGGGCTTTCGCAATGTTGGCGGCGGCTTCGATCAGCGCGTTGGAACCCAGCGAGCTGCCGGAGATGATCAGCGGACGTTTGGCTTCGAGCAGGGCAGTGGCGATGCGCTGCGCCAGTTCCAGGGCTTCGCCATCCAGACCGACCACGGCCGGTGCGCTTGGGTCGATGGCGTGAGCCACGGCAAAACCAATGCGCGCCAGATCGTCCGGAGCTGCGTGAACGCACTCTTCGGCGACGTCATCGAGACGGGTTTCAGCCAGGCTGGCGATGAACAGCGGGTTCAGTTCGTGCTGACCGATGTTCTTCACGGCAGCGTCGAGCCAAGGCTGGACTTTCATCGCAGCGGCCATGTCTTCGGCTTTGTTCTTCACCGACTGACGTAAGCCCAGGGCAATGCGCGCAGCGGTTTGCGTGACGTCTTCACCGAGCACGAATACGGCGTCGTGTTCTTCGACTTCGCGCAGGGTCGGGATCGGCAGCGGGCTGTCTTTCAGGACCTTGGCGATCAAACGAATACGTTCAAGCTCACCGGCCTCGATACCCGAATAGAAGTGCTCGGCACCGACCAGTTCTCGCAGGGCGAAGTTGCTTTCAAGGCTGGCGCGGGGCGAGCCAATACCAACGATGTTGCGACCGCGCAGCAGCTCGGCGGCCTTGTCCAGCGCAGCGTCGAGGCTCAGCTTGACGTTGCCGTCGGCCAGCATTGGCTGACGCGGACGGTCTTCGCGGTTGACGTAGCCATAACCGAAACGGCCGCGGTCACACAGGAAGTACTGGTTCACAGAACCGTTGTAGCGGTTTTCGATACGGCGGATTTCGCCATAACGCTCACCGGGGCTGATGTTGCAACCGCTGGAACAGCCGTGGCAGATGCTCGGCGAGAACTGCATGTCCCATTTGCGGTTGTAGCGCTCCGAATGCGTCTTGTCGGTGAACACACCGGTCGGGCAGACCTCGGTGAGGTTGCCGGAGAACTCGCTTTCGAGCACGCCGTCTTCAACGCGACCGAAGTACACGTTGTCGTGGGCGCCGAACACGCCCAGGTCGGTGCCGCCGGCGTAGTCTTTATAGAAACGTACGCAGCGGTAGCAGGCGATGCAGCGGTTCATTTCGTGGGAAATGAACGGGCCGAGGTCCTGGTTCTGATGCGTGCGCTTGGTGAAACGATAACGCCGCTCGTTGTGGCCGGTCATCACCGTCATGTCTTGCAGGTGGCAGTGACCGCCTTCTTCGCAGACCGGGCAGTCGTGCGGGTGGTTGGTCATCAGCCATTCGACGACGCTGGCGCGAAATACTTTCGCTTCTTCGTCTTCGATGGAGATCCAGCTGCCGTCGGTGGCAGGGGTCATGCAGGACATGACGATGCGACCACGGGTGTCGTTCTCGTCGGTGTACTGCTTGACCGCGCACTGGCGACAGGCGCCAACGCTGCCAAGTGCCGGGTGCCAGCAGAAATAAGGGATGTCGAGGCCCAGCGACAGACACGCCTGTAACAGGTTGTCTGCGCCATCGACTTCGAGCGCTTTGCCGTCTACGTGGATAGTGGCCATGGTTCAAAGGTCTTCGTTGGCCCGGTGTCAGCGGGCGTGGCTAATGGAATCTCGGTGCTACCCGACTCAAACAGCCTTTTCGGCGCAGTCGGGTATTAAGGACGGCAGCCTTGTGAGCCGCCGACCGGTCTGTCTTGTTATGCGCCAACCACCGTCGGCGTCACGACCTGATTGAGATCGCCAGCACGTGTGGGTGCGATGCCTGCCTCAAATTCCGGCCTGAAGTACTTGATCGCGCTGCCCAGAGGTTCCACTGCGCCCGGTGCGTGGGCGCAAAAGGTTTTGCCAGGGCCGAGGAAGTTGACCAACCCCAGCAGCGTCTCGATATCGCCCGCTTGACCCTGGCCATTTTCGAGAGCGCGCAGCATCTTCACGCTCCATGGCAAGCCGTCGCGGCAAGGGGTGCAGAAACCGCACGACTCTTGCGAGAAGAACTCTTCCATGTTGCGCAGCAGGGAGACCATGTTGACCTTGTCGTCCACCGCCATCGCCAGACCGGTACCCATCCGGGTGCCGACTTTGGCGACGCCGCCGGCATAGAACAGGCAGTCCAGATGTTCAGGCAGCAGGAAACCGGTACCGGCGCCGCCTGGCTGCCAGCACTTGAGCTTGTAACCGTCGCGCATGCCACCGGCGTAGTCTTCGAACAGCTCTCGAGCGGGCAGGCCGAATGGCAGCTCCCACAGGCCAGGGTTCTTCACTTTGCCGGAGAAGCCCATCAGCTTGGTGCCGTGGTCTTCGCTGCCTTCACGGGCCAGCGACTTGTACCAATCGTTGCCGTTATTGACGATGGCCGGGACGTTGCACAGGGTTTCGACGTTGTTCACGCACGTCGGCTTGCCCCACACGCCAACAGCGGCGGGGAAGGGCGGCTTGGAGCGCGGGTTGGCGCGACGGCCTTCGAGCGAGTTGATCAGTGCGGTTTCTTCGCCGCAGATATAACGCCCGGCGCCGGTGTGCACGATCAGCTCGAAATCAAAACCGGTGCCGAGGATGTTCTTGCCCAGCAGGCCAGCCGCTTCGGCTTCTTTCACCGCGCGACGCAAATGCACCGCCGCCGTGGTGTATTCGCCACGCAGAAAGATGTAACCGCGATAGGCTTTCAGCGCGCGGGCACTGATGAGCATGCCTTCGATCAGCAAATGGGGCAGTTGCTCCATCAGCATGCGGTCTTTCCAAGTGTTGGGCTCCATTTCATCGGCGTTACACAGCAGGTAACGGATGTTCATGGATTCGTCTTTGGGCATCAGCCCCCACTTAACGCCAGTAGGGAAGCCCGCGCCGCCGCGGCCTTTGAGACCTGAGTCTTTGACGGCCTGAACGATTTCATCAGGCGACTGCGTGGCGAACGCTTTGCGCGCCGCTGCGTAGCCGTCTTTGGTCTGGTATTCGTCGAACCACACCGGTTCGCCATCATCACGCAGACGCCAGGTCAGCGGATGGGTTTCCGGGGCGCGCTTGATCAGGTTGGCCGGGCCGAAGGAAGTGATGGTCATACGTAACCCTCCAGCAAGGTGGCGACGCCAGCTGGCTGTAGATTGCCGAAAGTATCGTCGTCGATCATGACCGCTGGCGCCTTGTCGCAATTGCCCAGGCAGCAGGCAGGCAGCAGGGTGAAGCGGCCGTCGGCGGTGGTTTGCCCAAGGCCGATGCCCAGCTTGCTCTGGATTTCGCCGACGATGTCTTCGTGACCGGCGATAAAGCAGACCATGCTGTTGCACACGCGAATGATGTGGCGGCCCACCGGCTGACGGAAGATCTGGCTGTAGAACGTCGCCACGCCTTCAACGTCGCTGGCCGGGATGCCGAGCACGTCGCCGATGGCGTAGATCGCGCCATCCGGAACCCAGCCGCGTTCTTTCTGAACGATCTTCAGGGCTTCGATCGACGCCGCGCGCGGGTCTTCGTAGTGGTGCATTTCGTGCTCGATGGCCGAGCGCTCGGTTTCGCTCAAGGCGAAACGATCTGTCTGGATAAGCGTGCTATTCATGCTCATGCTTAGCGGTCCACGTCAGCCATAACGAAGTCGATACTACCCAGGTACGCAATCAAGTCCGCGACCATGCTGCCTTTGATCACCGAAGGGATCTGTTGCAGATGCGGGAAGCTTGGGGTGCGGATCCGGGTACGGTAGCTCATGGTGCCGCCGTCGCTCGTCAGGTAATAACTGTTGATGCCCTTGGTCGCTTCGATCATCTGGAAGGATTCCTGAGCCGGCATCACCGGGCCCCACGAAACCTGCAGGAAGTGCGTGATCAGGGTCTCGATGTGCTGCAAGGTGCGCTCTTTTGGCGGCGGCGTGGTCAGCGGGTGATCCGCTTTGTACGGGCCCTCTGGCATGTTGCGCATGCACTGGTCGATGATCTTGATGCTCTGACGCATCTCTTCGACGCGCACGATGCAACGGTCATAAGCATCGCCATTGACGGCCAGCGGCACTTCGAACTCGAAGTTCTCGTAGCCCGAATACGGACGCGCTTTGCGCAGGTCGAAATCGCAACCGGTGGAACGCAGGCCGGCGCCAGTGACGCCCCATTCCAGCGCTTCCTTGGTGTTATAGGCCGCGACGCCGATGGTCCGGCCTTTCAGAATGCTGTTATCCAGCGCAGCCTTCTGGTATTCGTCCAGACGTTTTGGCAGCCACTCGACGAAGTCCTTGACCAGTTTTTCCCAACCGCGCGGCAAATCGTGTGCGACGCCGCCGATGCGGTACCAGGCCGGGTGCAGACGGAAACCGGTGATGGCTTCGATCACCGTGTAGGCCTTTTGCCGGTCGGTGAAGGTGAAGAACACCGGCGTCATGGCGCCGACGTCCTGGATGTACGTCCCCAGGAACAGCAGGTGGCTGGTGATCCGGAAAAACTCGGCCATCATGATGCGGATGGTGTCGACCTTGTCCGGCACTTTGATGCCGGCCAGCTTCTCTACCGCGAGCACGTAGGGCAGGTTGTTCATCACCCCGCCCAGGTAATCGATCCGGTCGGTGTACGGAATGAAGCTGTGCCAGGATTGGCGCTCTGCCATCTTCTCGGCGCCACGGTGGTGGTAACCGACGTCTGGCACGCAGTCGACGATCTCTTCACCGTCCAGTTGCAGCACGATCCGGAATGCACCGTGAGCCGAAGGGTGGTTCGGGCCCAGGTTGAGGAACATGTAGTCCTCGTTGGTGCCGGAACGCTTCATGCCCCAGTCTTCCGGACGGAAGCGCGCGGCTTCTTCTTCCAGTTGCTGTTTGGCAAGCGTCAGGCTGTACGGATCGAATTCCGTGGCGCGGGCAGGGTAGTCCTTGCGCAACGGGTGACCTTCCCAGGTCGGCGGCATCATGATGCGGCTCAGGTGTGGGTGGCCGGCGAAATCGATGCCGAACATGTCCCACACTTCACGCTCGTACCAGTTGGCGTTGGGCCAGATGCTAGTGATGGTCGGCACGCTGAGGTCGCCCTCGGACAGCGCCACTTTGATCATCACGTCGCTGTTCCGCTCCACTGACAGCAGGTGGTAGAACACCGTGAAGTCGGCACCTGGCAGACCACGACGCTTGGTGCGCAGACGCTCGTCGACGCCGTGCAGGTCGTACAGCATCGAGTACGGCTTGGGCACGTTGCGCAGGAACGTCATGATTTCGAACAGCTTGGCGCGCTCGACCCACAGCACCGGCATGCCAGTGCGAGTGTCTTGGGCGGTAAACGCCTCGGCGCCAAAACGGTTATGCAATTCTACGACGACGTCTTGGTCGTCAGCCTTGTAAGGCGGGATGTACAGAGCACTGCCTGTAGTCATGGTTTTTTATCGCTTTGGGTCAACGTAACGAATGAAGCCAGGGACTCGTTTCTTTGTAAGGAACAGATCTGGATCAGACTTCGTCGGGGCTGCGCAGATTGGTGACTGCGATTCGCTGTTCGCGGCGCTGTTCCTTTTGCGACGGCATCTCGGCGCGATAGACGCCTTGATCGCCGACAACCCAGGAAAGAGGGCGACGTTCCTTGCCGATGGATTCCTGCAACAGCATCAAGCCTTGCAGAAACGCTTCGGGGCGGGGCGGGCAGCCGGGCACGTAGACATCCACGGGGAGGAATTTGTCCACACCCTGGACCACTGAATAGATGTCGTACATGCCACCGGAGTTGGCGCACGAACCCATGGAGATCACCCATTTAGGCTCGAGCATTTGCTCGTAGAGACGCTGAATGATCGGCGCCATCTTGATGAAGCAGGTACCGGCGATAACCATGAAATCCGCCTGACGCGGCGATGCCCGGATAACCTCGGCGCCAAAGCGTGCGATGTCGTGGGGCGCCGTGAAGGCGGTGGTCATTTCCACGTAGCAGCACGAAAGGCCAAAGTTGTAGGGCCACAGGGAATTTTTACGTCCCCAGTTGACCGCACCGCTCAGCACGTCTTCGAGCTTGCCCATGTAAATGTTTTTGTGGACTTGGTCTTCTAACGGATCGGAAACGGTTTCCCGTTCGCCGATGGGGTATTGCTCGTTAGGAGCATCCGGGTCGATCCTGGTGAGATTGTATTGCATTGCCAAAGCCTCATTGTTTTAGCTTCGCTTGCCGGTTACGACGTCCTTCAGGCGCCCAGTCAAGAGCCCCCACACGCCATAGGTAGACAAGACCTGCCAACAGAATTGCTATGAAAACGAGAGCTTCGGCGAATCCGGTCCAGCCGCTTTCGCGAACAGACACAGACCAGGCAAAGAGAAAGAGGGCTTCGATATCGAAGATCACGAAGAGCATCGCGACCAGATAGAATTTTGCGGAGAGACGCAGGCGGGCGCCGCCAGTAGGCAGCATGCCGGATTCGAAAGGTTCGTTTTTGCTGCGCCCCCAGGCTTTTGAACCCAAGAGGCTTGAGAGGCCGAGCATGAAGGCGCAAAGGCCGACGACACCCAAAAGGAAAATGGCGAAGCCCCAGTTGTGGGCAATCAAACCTGTCGATTCGGGCATGCTGGCAGTCCTTATCAGAGAGCAAAGGTCTCTGTGCTTGAAAAAAGATTAGGCAGTGACGATATGTCGCAGTGAACCAATTCCGGGATTTTATGTGCAAACCGTAGGCAAGTAAATTTTCTGCATCAAATTTATTCGTAGGATTAATGAGATAGGTCACGCTTTTAGTGCTTAGAGCCATGGGCTGTGGGCATTACGACTGTTTCTGTTAATTATGTTTCACACAAACGGCAACAAGAAAACGACAGCTTAAATGATAATAAATATCATTTAAGCGATGGCAGGTTGTTTATGCAGGCCCTCTTCAACAAAGTTATGGGTCAAGCGCTAACCATAGCTTGGATAATTGCGGTCGTTAATTAATCGTTGCCTGTCCTGTGTAGGAGCTGACGAGTCCGAGCGAGGCTGCGATCGCGGTCTGTCTGATACACCGCAATCGCAGCCTCGCGTTGCTCGTCAGCTCCTATGTATGGACTCGCCCCCACTGCCAACCCTTTTTTAACACTGCTAC
>NZ_JBSKHT010000029.1:0-25026 GCF_057128745.1 Pseudomonas rosaeacicularis | reverse complement strand
TGCATCGGAGATCTGGTCAAAGGCACCAAAGACGGCCAGCCGCGCGAGATGTTCATCTACAACGTCGCCGACCACGAACAGGCGTTCGCCGAGACTGACAGCCAGGGCATCTCCTACACCGCAGGCGTGCCGCCAGTCGCCGCTGCCCTGCTGGTCGCCCGAGGCGAATGGGACGTGCAGCGCATGGTCAACGTCGAGCAACTGCCGGCCGAGTCGTTCTTGCGGGCGCTTGACCTGATGGGCCTGCCGACGCGGATAAAGGACGAGCAAGGCGATCGAGCCTGGCAGTAAGGTCCTGAAAAAGAGGTGCGCCTGACCTTGGCGCACCTCGATTCACCCTCCCCCCAAACATCTCCCCCTGTAAGAGCGCGCTTGCCCGCGATGGCATCCGTCCTGCCACTGACGCCGTCACAGACCCACCTCAATCGCGGGTAAGCGCGCTCCTACAATAGCTTGTAATGTCCACAAACCGTGTAGGAGCCGCCGAAGGCTGCGATAAGGACTGCATAAAACGTGATCGCATGCTGAAAAGTGCAGTGAGACGGCGACACGAATGCCGACACCTCACCGGGTTCACTCAACCACAGCCGTCAGCTCCGGTGTACCGAACCCTTTCAGCTGAGCATTGGACTTCTCGAAATACGTCGACCAGAAATGCTCAAGACTCTGAATCATCTTGCCAGAGCGGTAGCCGTTCTTGGTTTCGGTAGGTACAAAAGCCGCTCCTAGCACGTAGACACGGGCCCCACCAAAATTGGCCAGCAGCTTCTGTTTCTCTACCTTATTCATTTCGACTGCCGCATCAATCTCACGGATATGGTTGGCCGAATAGAAACTGGCGAAATCGCTGTATTCGAGCATGTCAGACATCAACAGGATCACATTGTCGGTGACACCCGTGGCCTTCTGCAGGTCTTCACCGACAGCTTTCATGCTGAACAGGATTTCACTGCGCGGGATATCCGCCCGTGATTTGCCCATGGCGTCGGCGAACGCTTTGCCGAAGCGTTGGAACATCACGGTCGGTTGGCCTTTGAGACAACCATCAAGCTTGCGGGCCGCCATCATCGGGACGCTGCCAATGATGTCTTCGTTCAATGGTGTTTCCAGTTCACCTGCGAAGGCAAGACTGGTGTAACGGCCCTCCAGATAGGCGCTGAAGCTGTAAAGACGCAACTGGTCCCCGGGCTTGATAAAGCGCTTGATGTGACCCCAGGCAGTTTTCTGCAGATCCAGCGTCAGTGGTGTGGTCTGATCGATCACCACCGTCAGCATGCGTCCGGATGGGGGTGAGCGAAATTCGCCGATCTTCGCGGCGTCGTAACAGCTGGGGACGTCATTGCGTTGGGCCGCCATCAACAAAGTCGGCAGGACGAGCAGCCCTGCAACAAGCACACGCCACCCCATTAGCCCACCTGCTTTTCAAGCATTTGCAGCTTGCGAGCACGCAGCAACTGCGCAATGTCGGCGCCCACCCGCTCGGCAACAAAATCCAAGTCTTCCACTTCATAATCGGTGAGGTCGCCCCATGCATGATGGTTGAAGCGGGTTGCTGAAGGTGTGACCAACGCGACAGGAGAGACTGCTGCAACCGAAACCAGGACTTGCGCAGGCTCTGGCTCAGCGGCGACTGACTCAGACACCAGGTCGGCTTTTGCCGACACCATCGGCGACGGTATTTGAACGGGCGCTGGGTGTAGAGAACTCGCCGGTACTGGGCCAAAGAACTCGCGCAATGAATCAAACTGCTTTTTCAGCTCACCCAGATTCTGGTCGTCAGAGCTGATGCGCGACAGCGTCGGAGACGCCTCTTCGATGATTCTACGTGCCAGTGCGTTGTCCCCGGCGTCAACCGCCGCACGCGCCTTGGTCACGGTGCCGTTGACGTAATCGCGGATGAATGCCGACGTGTTATCACCCACTGCTTTCACGCGCTCATGCTGAACGTAGTTTTCGAACGTGCGCGCCAGCTTGCGGTTTTCCGTATTGCCATGATCGTTGCCGGAAACGTGAAACTCGCTGGACATCATCCCCTGCAACGTTCCCAGAGACTGCTGTGCATCCACCGCAATTGAGCGGGCCTTGCTTTGGTGATAACGCATGAACTCATCGGCGTTGGCAAAGCGATGTGTCAGTTCCCATGCCTTGCGAGAGTGTGTCCCCGCAAACCCGAAGATCAGCGCCATATAGGTACTGGTCGCCTGGATGAAGATAAACAGGCCGCTGAGGACCGCGAAGGTCACCAGGGACGCACGGTGCAAGGCGTCAATCTGGTCCTGAGCGCTTTTGCCGTTGGCTTCTGTAGTCAACGCCGCCATGTCGCCCGTAATGGGGAAGTCGTCGGCGGACTGAGTAGCTGCGGGTGGGTTGGCGACCAGTTGCGACTCTTGTGCGTTGAGGGTTTCAGTACGCACCCAGAACGCGGCGACAGCCAGACCGACAATGAAAATGGCATAGGCAATCAGAATGCCAAAGCGCTTGGCTGGCTTGGCGCCGTTTTTCGGCACCTTCACTCTGTTGAGCATTTGCTGATATTCAGGACGGTGGTCATCGACGTTCGTGTTATCGATCATCACGATGTCCTTGCGGACCATATCGCCTTCTTCCCCAGCCCGACGCATAGAGCCGAAGGACAGAATGTGGGTCACGACGCTATTCATGTAAAGCGCGCGGCCACTGAACTCGGACAACGCCAGGCCAATAATGGAGATCACCAGACCAATGCCGAAGGCGCCTGCCAGTGCAGTGTCCGGCGTGGCGAGTGTCAAAGCGAAGGGGGCCAGTGCATAGCCAAACGCCGTGGCCTCAATCAGCATCAAGGTGATAACCAATGCCCAGATACCGACGGACTTTTCCTTGCGTCCATCTTCGTTGATCTTCGCCAGGTAGTCCTGGCACTTGCGAAAGAAGCCAGGGTCCTTGTCATGATCCTTGTAGTAATGGTTATAAGCGCCGCAGAGCTGATTTTCCGATCCCAGAAAACCGGTTTTCTCGTCTTGCAGGCCTGGGTGTCTGACCCAGTAGCGCAGACGTCCCAACAGCGGCGTGTGCATGCGCACTTTCATGAGCCAGTAGCGAACGTTCTCCCAATAAACAATGATCGGGATCAACAGGAACAGTAGAGCGACAACCGGCACGACGATGTACCAGTAAGCGAGCAGAAACGCCTGGGTGGCTGAAAACATTGCGATATCCTTTCTTCGTGTTTAGCGGCGAACCGGCTGGAATGGCGTGACGTATGCCTGGCCATGCTTGGGGTAAAACATCTCACCGGCATCGGCGACACCGGTACGTTTGTCGAAAACGATGTCCATGCAGGAAACTGGCGCCTTGCTCTGGTCCACTGCAAACACGCGGTACAAAATCTTGTCCTCGCCTTCGTAGGTGTTGGCCACACCCTGGAATTTCTCGGTTTCTTTTTTGTTGGCGGTCTTGTATTGCGCGATGAACTGCATGAACGGCTGTTGAACGACTTTGGCACCGTCTTTGATGATCGCGACCGGACCGACGAGGGCCACGTTGCCGTTGAGGACGTTACCCCAAGGCCGACCATTCATCCCGGGCAGATAATCATTGGTAGCGATGCTGGACAGTGGCGTATCAGTAGCCAGATTTTTCACCTCGCCGGTCAGGCGCGGCATGTCTGTGAGGCAGGAACTGACAGGCGCGGAAGCGTAAGCCGGGGAAATGAAATCAAAACCTGATGATTTGGGCTTGATACTCTGTGCAAGCACCGATCGGGTGCTGGTCGCAGGATCCCCGCCGAAATCAATCAAACCGTCACCATTCAAGGCAATGCCGTCGTTCAATGCAGTGGCTGAATCTGCGGTCTGCGGCAGTTGCTTCTGAGCCTTGGACATGGCCTTGACAGCAGGTTTGCTCGCACCTTTGTTGCTGGAGTCGGACTCCGCCCGGGTGCCCTGGGCAAGATATTTGGGATTGTTGCGCTCTGAACGCACGCGTTCGACCAGCAGCTGCTGGCTGTCGACCTCGGTCATTTCTACACGGCGGTTTGCGGCGCGGCCGGCGTCTGACGAGTTGTCTGCCAGAGGGCGCGAAGACCCGGCGCCCTGGTAATAGATATCGCTCGCGGCAATCCCTGCCTCTGCCAAAATCTGGCCGACCGCTCGAGCACGCTGCTCTGACAGTCGCTGATTCAATTCAGCCGAGCCAGTTGAATCGGTGTGGCCTACAACCAAGGTTTTTCGGGCGGAACCGGGCTTTTGGCCCTTCTGATTTTCAGCAAGGGCGGCGGCAATTTTGCGCATTTTGCGCTGGCCATCGTCAGTAAGTTGCTCCGAGCCCACCGGAAACATTTCACCCACTTGCAGCTGTGCTTCCAGGCCCACGGTGGCGACCTGTGCGGAGTTACCTTTAGCCGCTGGCGTTGACGCCTGAAGCTCGCGTACCTGCATGGCCAGGCCCTCTTCACGGGCAACTTCTTGCAGTCGCTTGACCCTGACCTGATAAAGCACGGTTGCGCCACAGCCAATCGCGGCACCGGCCACCGCGCCAGCGCCGACACTTTTGCCTAGCGCCGCCGCGAGACCGGCGCCAATCACCGCCCCCGCAACTCCGCCAGCGGCGCAGGCCGTAGTACCGCTGGAACTTCCGAGTTGATTATCAAGGGTGGCGCAGCCGGAAAGTCCCATAGACACCGCTAAAGCGATAGCAGTCGGACGCAGGAACTTGCTGCCTGGCATAGATATTTGCATTTGCTTCCCTAGAGCCACCAAGACGGGGCTTGAAAAAATCCATTGTGGGCGTGGCGCCCATCTTTACTGCGTCAAGTGGCGACAGCGCGAATGAGTTCGCGTAGCGGGTTTAAAGACCCGCGGGACGAGAAGCAAACCGCTGTTGCAGAGATGCGCGGGCAGATTCTGACCGCAGCGCCAAGCGTTGTCATGGCTTTTTGACGCCATCCACATCTTTTGGTTGGATCGGTGAGCTCAGTAACGGCATGGGGCCTTGGCGCACCTCGATTCACCCTCCTCCCCCAAATCACCCCAGTAGGAGCGCGCTTGCCCGCGATTGCATCTGTCCTGCCACGGATGCATTCACAGACCCACCGCCATCGCGGGCAAGCGCGCTCCTACACAATGTCAGCCGGCAGAAAGCTCACTCCTACAGAGGGTTGTGGTGTTCGGCTCACTTCGTTGTTTTATAACAATCCATCACCGCAGCGACCGCTTCGCGAGCTTGCTCAAGCACTTGCTCGAGCGGCTGGGTTGAATCGATGTCGACGATCGGGGCGCCGTTGAAAGACAACGTCGGTACGATGCCGATCTTCTTTGCGAGCGATTCATAACGGTGGTCAGGCTTGCGGGCAAAGGCTGTTTCAAGATCTACATTAAGTCGCAGCACCACATCAGGGCGCACGGCAGTCATTTTTTTGTACAGCCAGAACTCCAGACGCATCAGCCCCTTTGCAAAAAAATCTGACAAGAATCGATTGGTCAGATGCGGGCCGTCCATCTCCCCCGGCACAACAATTTGCGGGTACCGATCAGTCAGGATCGCGTGACCGAATGCACGATAGATCGACATTCTGGTGAAGCGCACCACGCGTCTCATGGAGGCGATAAACATCACCAGCGCGACCGGGCCGGAGATGCCCTTCTGCCGGGCAGATGCTCCGACTTTGGTGATACGGCTATCGACTTTCTGGCCGAACGCATGTTTACGCATTGCCCTGCGCAAATTGCCAGTCTGCTTGCCAAGGTGGCACAAGGTGGTCGGGCGATAGCCCAACATAAACTTCAACACCTCTTCACTGACCGTGGACTTGCCACTGCCATCGGAGCCGACGATTGCAACGATCGGAGCCTTTCGCCCCGGTACTCTGCTGAACTGCATAGGTTCTTATAGGCCTCTTTGAGTCATTGCCAACGCCCGTATCCGGGTAGATATCTCAGCGGGAAACTTGAACAGCTCTTCTTCATACACCAGCTTGTTCTGAATTTTTTTCACGACAAGATCATCGTGCATCTTGCCCATAAGGCCATTGATGGTCGCCAGAAAAAGCGACATCGCGTCATATTCAGGCGATTTCGACAGCGCACGCCGTGTATCACTGAGGGCGATGCGGCGACTGATGATTTTGCGTAAATCGTGAAACTGTCTGGCAGTCAGCAGTGCATCTTCGCCAGAAGTTTCGGCCAAATGCTGATTCTCGACCGCGATGTAACGCTCAAAGCTCTCAAGTGTTGAAAGCCTCGCCGTCACCAGCGTGTTGTGCAACTTGAAAAAATAACCATCGCGCAAACGGAACCACAATTTGATGCCGAGCCAAAGCGTGCGTCTTCTCTGCCCGTTCTTGAATGCGTCCTGAAAACGCCCCATCAGCCGAGTGATGGAATCCAGGCATTCGGGGTACTGATGCTGTTCGCTGTAGTTGGCGCAAGCAAAGCGCATCTTCTTGAAGCGCGCGCGCATAAATTTGAACTGGATGGTTTGCTCCGCGGTAGCCGAGCCCTTGGCTGCAATGGCGGCGATGAGTTTGCGCGTTGCAGGTATGTCCACCCCCGTCACCAGAAGCTGCCAGGCCAGGCGATAACAACCGGCCAGTTCCTCGGCTGTCAGTGCGGGTGCCGGACCACTTGGCGCCGGAGCCTGGAGATTGACGACATCGTCGTCCAGGATGTTCTGCATCAATGTCTCAAGCTGAGCTTGGGTCGCGGATGGAGATTCAAGGGAAAAATCAGAGCTCGGCATTCAGCACCTAAGTAAAGTAATCCGGTATCTATTCCGCAGCGTAATGGGCAGCTCGGATCTCATAAGGCCGCAGGTACAGCGCGCAGATGATACCTGAGAAATCAGACAGTAACGCCCCGACTCAGCCAAGCAACTCGGTGATCCAGCGGGCCTGACGCACAACTTCCTGCACCTTGTCTTCGGGAACGGCGTGCCGCGCATGGGCGAAGTTGCTCAGGGTTTTGTGTTTCTGCTTGAGCATGCGCCGCCACTTTTCAAGAAACGCCGGGCTGCGGGTCTGCATCTGCAACGGGCCGAAGTACAGCTCTTGCGGGGAGTAGGTCACAGCTGCGGCACGCTCGGCGACGATGATTTCGTAAAAAAACAGTTTTTCCCGCAGCAGCTCCTCGCAGTGTATACAGTAGCCATTTTCCATCAGCCATTGCCGTAGGGGTTGCTCGCCACCATTGGGTTGCAGAATCAGCCGCTCGCGCCCGGTCAAGCGCGGCTTGCCCGTTTGGAGAATGTCGCGGATCGTCTCACCGCCCATGCCGCAGATCGTGATCGCCGTCACTGCGTCTTCCGGTTCGATCGCCTCAAGCCCGCTGGCCAGACGCACGATGATCTGCTGTTCCAGACCATTTTCGCGCACGGTGCGCTCGGCCGAGCGAAAGGGCGTCAATGCCACCTCGCCCGCTACCGCGGCGGCAATGACGCCACGGCGCATTAACGCCACTGGCAGGTAGCCGTGATCCGAACCGATATCGGCAAGGCGAGCCCCGACTGGGACATGCGCCGCCACACGCTCCAGGCGCATGGACAATGTGTGTTCGTTCAACCGCAACCTCTTTTCACCACCAACACCCGGAAATCACGCAGCGGCTAGATCGGGGTGACCGATACCAGCTCGAAGTATTTGAACTTCTTCTTTTTGGCCTCGGCCTTGGCTTCCTGCTCAGCCACGAAACTGCTCAGGGTGTTTGCGTCGTAGCTGAACACCTCGACTGCGCCGTCGTACTCTTTGGTGACATGCAATATCACACGCAGCTTGGGTGACAGTGCCTTGGAAATTGGCCGTGGCTTTGCAGTGACAGGTTTTGAAGTGGGTGCCGGCGCGGCGGGCGCTTCGACCACGGGAGCAGGCTTTTCCTCCTGCGCAGGTTCCGTTGCCGGGGTTGGGGTGGGCGCAGGGCCGAAAAGTGCCAGGCGCATTTCTTCTTCAGTGAGGTTTTCAGTCATCGGAGGGGTCCCTTTACAGCTAAGGCGTTTGGTTCTGGCAGCGAGCTTATCAGCCTATGCCTGCGCGCCAGTGAGTAACTTTCACTGGCGAACAAGCGCTTGGTCGAATTAGCCCAAACATCAGATTGCTTTACCACCATTCTCGGCGGGCATTGGTAGCAGGCATGAATCGCTGGATGATCAGTCCGTCACTGCCTGCTGCTGGCGCCGATGTCCCAGCCACCAGCCAACGAGCAACACTAGCACTGCCGCCGCTGCACCGGCTGCCCAATGCAGCCATTCGACCTGTGGCAAATAAGGCTGTAGCGCGACATCACCCGCTGCCATGCCGCCGGCAATCCAGCCGATCAAGGCACCGCCAGCCGGCACCAGCCACGGCAACCGGTCCATGGCAGCGAGCACGAAGCGGCTGCCCAAAATAATGATCGGGATGCTGATCAGCACGCCCGCCGCCACCAGATAAACGTTGCCATCGCCCGCTGCGGCCACGGCGAGGACGTTGTCCAGCGACATCACGACGTCGGCGACAATCACCGTCTTGATCGCAGTCCACAATCGCGTGCCGCCATCGATCTCCCCTTCCCCTTCGTCCTGATTGGCGACCAGCTTGATCCCGATCCACACCAGCAACACCGCACCAATCAACTTCAGATACGGCAAGCCCAACAGATGCACGGCGAAGAACAGCATCACCACGCGCAGCAAAATCGCCCCGAGCATGCCGCCATAGATGGCTTTGGTCTGCAACTCCTTTGGCAGCTTGCGACAGGCCATGGCGATGACTACGGCATTGTCGCCGCCCAGTAGCAGGTCGATGGCAATGATCTGCGCCAGGGCAGTCCAGATGAAGGGGTCGTAAAGCCAGTTCATGTAAAAACCTTTAGCAAACGTATAAGGGGAACATCCCGGTCAGCAGCGACACCCCCCAAAAGGATGAAGCAATTGATCACTGACCGCTTCAGGGTGAAGCGCTGATTCTCGGACGAATGGGGCTTGAGCCTGTCTCCCACCAGACACGTGGACGCAACCGTCGGACTGGGAGGAGCGCGGTTGCGTTACGCAAAGCGACAATGGCGGCAGGTTAACTCATGGACGGCAGACGGCCAAATGTGCGGCCAGGAAAGAATGGAATGCTCGCGCGCCGCAAATCTGCTTCTGCCCGAAGGGCGCAGGAGTTTGGCTTGCCGACGATGGGTTGCGCAGCGGCCCTAAAACCATGCGTCCCGGTTTCAACCGATACACCGCAATCGCAGCCTCGCGCTGCTCGTCAGCTCCTACAGGGGGGCGGTCCGTCGCACATTCTCGCCCAGATACAAATCCCGTGAGAGCCCCATGCTCCGCGTGCAATGCACTCCGTCACGCCTCAACAAATCTTTCGAAATATGCGGCGGCGGCATCGACGAACAACCCGATTTTGCGCGACTGCGCACTGCGCACCGGATGGATCGCATAGAAGGACGCCGGTTCAGGCTCATAGCTATCGAGCACCGTCTCCAGCAGACCGCTTGCGATGTGCGGCGCCACTTCCCACCAGGATTTTTGGGTCAAACCCAGCCCCGCCAGCGCCCAGGTGATGGGCAGCTCAGAGTTGGTCGAGGCCATCGCGCCGTCCATGCGCAAGGTGCGCATCTGTTTCCCGCGACCCAGGCGCCACTCGGCGCTGAAATGCGCCTGGCTGTTGAACACCAGGCAACGATGGTTCTTCAAGTCTTCCGGCGTTTTGGGCGAACCCCGCTCGCGAAGATATGCAGGGCTTGCGACCACCACCCGCCGGGTCGTGAACAGGCAGCGCCCGGTAAACTGGCTATCCACCGCAGGGCCGCCGCGAAACGCAATATCGAAGCCCTCGGCGGCGATGTCACTGAAACGATCATCGACCGTCAAATGGGCACGAATCAGGGGATGGTCGAGGCAGAATTGTCCCACCAGAGGCGCGACATGCTGTCGACCCAGCGGCCCGGGCGCCGTGATTCGCAAGTCGCCGCGGGGGATGCTGCTGCGCGCCATGACCGACGCTTCCAGATCGGCGATTTCGTCGACGATCTGGCTGGCGCGCGCAAGGTACGTGGTCCCGCTTTCAGTCAGTACCTGGCTGCGGGTGGTGCGATTGAGCAGCTTCACGCCCAGACGTTGTTCAAGCCCTTTCACCCGGTCGCTGACTACAGAAGTTGCCATGCCCAGGCGCCTGCCTGCTGCAGAGAATCCTCCTTGGCGAACCACCTCGACAAACATGGCCATGTCGGAGATGTCATGCATAGAAACTGTCCGGAAATATCGTAAAGAGATTTCGATAATAACCGGTTTTTCTATAAGACCGGGTTACGGATACTGACCTTTCACGTTTCGCAAACAGGAAGTCACGATGCAGCCGATGATTAAAGTCGCCCCATTCGCACTGGCCGCCTTGCTGTGCTCCACAGGCGCCATGGCCGCAACCAGCAACCTCATCACCACCCAGAAACTCCCTTGGCGAACCGCAGAAAAGCTGGCAAGCGAAGCGGTACAGATTTGCGCGGCACAAGGGTATTCGGTCACCGCTGCCGTGGTTGATCCCTCGGGTCATGAGCAAGTGGTGATCAAAGGCGACACTGTGCCGCTGCAATCTCTTTCCGTCTCCTACCGCAAGGCCTACACCGCGTTCTCCTACGGTCAGGCATTCAACAAGGACTCCACCAGCGAACTGATTGCCGCAAAACTCGACGGCCCGGCCAACGGCGCATTGAACACGGTGCCTGAAGTGCTGTTCATCCCGGGCGGCGTGACCCTGCGCACAGCCAATCGCCAGGTGATCGGCGGGCTCGGCGTGTCCGGCGCGCCGGGCGGTGACAAGGATGAAGCCTGCGCCGTGCAGGCCGTGAAGAAACTCCAGCCCTCTTTTCAATAGCTCCGCGCGCTGACCGCCACAGGCAACGCTGCACGCTCGAATCTCGCGCATCTCAATAATCCTCATGCTGGAGACCCACATGACCTCAGACACTCACATCCCCTCGATCGACCTGAATGATGGAACCACATTGCCTGCCATCGGGTTTGGCACCTACAAACTCAACGGCTCCCAAGGCGTACAAGCCATGGTGCGAGCCACGGAGTCGGGTTATCGATTGCTCGACAGCGCGGTTAACTACGAAAACGAAGGCGCACTCGGACAAGCCGTTCGGCAGAGCCCGGTAGCGAGAGAGCAACTGCGCATCACCTCCAAGCTGCCCGGCCGACATTATCAATTCGATGACGCGCTGATCACCGTGGAAGAGTCGTTGTATCGCAGCCAGCTTGAGTATTTCGATCTGTACCTGCTGCATTGGCCCAACCCCAGCAAAGGCCAATATGTCGAGGCGTGGAGCGCACTGGTCGAAGCGCGCAAGCGCGGCTGGGTGAAAAGCATCGGCGTGTGCAACTTTCTGCCCGAGCATCTGGAGAACATCATCGCGGCCAGCGGCGTGACCCCTGTGGTCAACCAGATCGAATTGCACCCCTACTTCCCACAGCATGAGCAACTGGCATGGGACCGCGCCCATGGCATCGCCACCCAAGCGTGGAGTCCGTTGGGACGCGCCAATCAACTGCTTCAGGACCCAGTGCTGAAAACCATTGCCCAGCGCGTCGGTAAAAGCATCGTGCAGGTCATTCTGCGCTGGCATCACCAACTCGGCGCCATCCCCCTGCCCAAGGCGACTTCTCCGGAGCGCCAGCACGAGAACCTGGATATCTTCGGCTTCCAATTGTCCAGCGACGACATGGCGGCGATTGCCCGTCTGGCACGTCCGGATGGTCGAAGCTTCGATCAGAATCCTGCGCATTACGAAGAGTTTTAGGCACCAAAAACGGGCACTGGTCATCGCTTTGCGACATTTTGATGTCGGGTGATGACCGGCTGTCTGAAACCATCCATTCGAGGGCATTTAAACGAATGGCCGGGTTAACGCCGCAGAACTTCCGCCGATAGGAGATGCACGCGACCTGCGTAAGACATCGTCTTCTCCAAATAGCCCGTGGATTGTTATCGGCAATGACCAGATCTCTGAAATTCAGCCACAAAATTCTTCTCGCGGCCTCGCTCGTCGTCATCGCGGCGTTTTCGTTGTTCACGTTGTACAACGACTTCCTGCAACGCAACGCCATTCGCAACCAGCTCAAGCAAAGCCTGAGCGCAACCGGAGACAGTACGGCAGGCAATATCCAGAGCTGGCTTTCAGGCCGGATATTACTGGTGGAAAGCCTGGCCGAAAGTCTCGCCACGGCGCCCGGCGCGGACGGACAAACCGTCGCGCTCAAGCAAAAAACCCTGATGTCGACATTCATGAGCGTCTATCTGGGCCAAGGCGACGGCGCCTTTTCGCTGCAACCGCCAGATGAAATGCCGGCCGGCTACGATCCGCGCACTCGCCCCTGGTACAAGGACGCGGTCAGCGCTGGCAAGACAACTCTGACCGAACCGTACATCGATGCGGTGACCAAAGGGCTGATTATCACCATCGCCACCCCGGTGAAAACCGCCGCTGGCCTGCCGGGTGTCGTGGGGGGCGATTTGAGCCTCGATACCCTGGTGAAAATGATCAGCGCGTTGCGTCTGCAGGGTGATGGTTACGCGTTTCTGGTGGACGCCAGCGGTCGAATCCTGGTTCACCCGGACACCTCGGTGGTGATGAAAACCCTGAGCGACGTTTACCCCACTGATACGCCCAAGCTGTCCCAGGACATCAGCGAAAGCACGCTCAACGCCAACACGCAAATCCTGACCTTCGCCCACGTCAATGGCCTGCCTTCGGTGAACTGGTACGTCGGCGTGGCAGTCGACAAAGCCCGCGCTTACGGGATGCTCAGCGAGTTCCGCAACTCTGCCGTGGTGGCGACCGTCATCGCCGTGGTGCTGATCATTTTCCTGCTGGGGATGCTGCTCACCGTGCTGATGCGTCCGTTGAACGTGATGGGCCGGGCCATGCACGACATCGCAGCCGGTGAAGGCGACCTGACTAAACGACTGGAGATCCAGAGCCAGGACGAGTTCGGCTATCTGGGCAAGGGCTTCAACCTGTTCGTGGAGAGGATTCACGAATCGATGCGCGAAGTGGCTTCGTCCACGGTCCAGCTCAACGAGGTCGCGCTGAGGGTCGTGGGTGCGTCCAACGCCTCAATGCTCAATTCTGATCAACAGGCCAACCGCACCAATAGCGTGGCAGCGGCGATCAATGAACTGGGGGCCGCCGCCCAGGAGATTGCGCAAAACGCCGCGCGGGCCTCGGGTCATTCCAGTGATGCGCGCGGGCTGGCGTCGGAAGGTCAGGAAGTGGTCGGGCAGAACATTCTGGCGATGAATCGTCTGTCCACCCGGATCAGTGGCGCCAGCGGGCAGATCGAGTTGCTGGCCACCAAGACCACCAACATCGGGCAGATTCTCGAGGTCATCACCGGCATTTCGCAACAGACCAACTTGTTGGCGCTCAACGCCGCCATTGAAGCAGCGCGGGCCGGCGAGGCAGGTCGGGGGTTTGCGGTGGTCGCCGATGAAGTGCGCAGCCTGGCGCATCGGACGCAGGAATCAGCAAGCCAGGTGCAGCGCATGATTGAGGAGTTGCAGTCTGGCGCCCGTGAAGCGGTGGCGATCATGAACGAGAGCCAGCGCGAGAGCAGTGAAAGTGTGAGCATCGCCAACCGGGCTGGCGCCAGCCTTGAAAGCGTGACTGCGCGCATCGGCGAAATCGACGGCATGAACCAGTCGGTGGCCACCGCGACTGAGGAGCAGACGGCGGTGGTGGAGTCGATCAACGTCGATATCACGCAGATCAACACGCTCAATCAGGAAGGCGTGGACAATCTCCAGGCCACCCTGCGCGCCTGCAACGACCTCGAACAGCAATCGACTCGATTGAAGCAGTTGGTAGGCAGCTTCCGGATCTGACTGAACCCTCCGCGCCCGCAGACCGGGCGCGGCCTCCCTCTTCGCAAGCAAGCTGCGCTCCAACCGCCACGCGGAGCATGGAAGCGATCAACAGATAACGTGTTGGAGCGAAGCTCACCCGCGAAGCTAACGACGCGCAGTGTCAGGTATACCGATGCGCTGACTTCGCGGGCAAGCCTCGCTCCAACAGGTCCACGGGCGCGGCTGAAACCTTTGGCTGATGCAAAACCCGTGGGAGCGGACCTGTCCGCGAAGGCGTCATTTAAATCGCTAGAGATGTGCAGAATCTAACTGCGCTTTCCTGTAGGAGCTGCCGAAGGCTGCGATTGTGGTGCGTCAGGCAGACCGCAATCGCAGCCTTCGGCAGCTCCTACTGACCCCGTGCGCTGTGCCGGAATCTTTGGCTGATACAAAACCCGTGGGAGCGGACCTGTCCGCGAAGGCGTCATTTAAATCGCTAGAGATGTGCAGAATCTAACTGTAGGAGCTGCCGAAGGCTGCGATTGTGGTGCGTCAGGCAGACCGCAACCGCAGCCTTCGGCAGCTCCTACTGACCCCGTGCGCTGTGCCGGAATCTTTGGCTGATGCAAAACTCGTGGGAGCGCACCTGTCCGCGAAGGCGTCATTTAAATCGCTAGAGATGTGCAGAATCTTTGGCTGATACAAAACCCGTGGGAGCGGACCTGTCCGCGAAGGCTATTTTCCGGACGAGGGAGATTTGCCGACTGCACCGGCCCTTTCGCGGACGGGTTGCTCCCCGAACCGCGAAAACCTCATACAGCACTCCCCTGCCGCGCCGTTTCGAACAATGTCTCGCGCTGTTCATCAAGGGGCGAGATCAATGACAAATCATCACGAATACAGGCCGTGCCATGCCCCGACGACACCATCCGTAGCGGCGGCCGTTCCTGACTGCAGGCGGGCAACACATAGGGGCAACGAGTGCGAAACGCACAGCCCGACGGCGGCGAAATAGGGCTCGGGATATCGCCCTGCAAGACGATGCGCTGACGCCGCTGCCCAGGGTCCGGCATGGGGATCGCCGACATCAGTGCTTCGGTGTACGGGTGCCGCGGGTTGCTGAACAGCTCCCGTGTTGGCGCCACTTCCACGATGCCCCCCAGGTACATCACTGCCACTCGGTCCGCGATGTGCCCGACTACCGCAAGGTCATGGGTGACGAACAACATCGTCAGGTTCATTTGCTGGCGAATGCGCGAGAACAGATTGAGCACTTGTGCCTGCACCGACACGTCCAGCGCCGACACCGGCTCATCGGCCATGATGAATTCGGGCTCAAGAGTCAACGCCCGAGCGATGCCGATACGCTGACGCTGCCCCCCGGAAAACTCATGGGGGTAGCGGTCCAGATACTGCGCCGGCAAACCCACTGTTTCCAGCGCCTGTTCGGCTTTCTCTCGCCGCCCCTGGGCGTCCAGTTCCTTGGCGTGAAAGCGCAGCGGCATGCCAAGAATTTCTGCGACAGTCATGCGCGGATTCAGCGAGCCATAGGGGTCCTGAAACACCATCTGCATGCGCTTGCGATAGGGCTTGAGCAGGCGGTCGTTGAACGGGGTGATTTCGGTGTTATCGAACACCACATGCCCATCGGTGGGAGGGTCCAGCATCATCAGGCTGCGACCCAAGGTGCTTTTGCCGGAGCCGCTTTCCCCCACCAGCCCCAGCACTTCACCTCGGGCGATGGACAGGTCCACGCCATCCACCGCTCGCACCAGATTGTCATCTCGCCCCCGGCTGCTGACGAACAGCTTTTTGCGCACCGGGAAATACTTCTTCAGGCCAATGGCCTCGATCAGGGGTGGCTGTTTTTTCACAAGGCACCTCCATGAGCAAGCTGGACAGGCAATTCCTGCCAGCGCACGCAGCGTAATTGATGCCCCGCTTCGACCTCTTCGAGCGCCGGGGCCTGGCTGTCGCAACGGCCAGCGATGCTGAAAGCGCAGCGGGGATGAAACGCGCAACCGCTGGGCGGCGCCGAAGGGTCAGGGACAAAGCCTGGAATCGTGCCTAAGTCCCCCTGTCCCAACCCAGCGTGTTCGAAACGCGGCACCGCAGCCAGCAAACCCTGCGTGTACGGCATACGCGGCGATGACAGCACCTGCGCCACGCTGCCCTGCTCCACGATGCGGCCGGCGTACATCACCATCACCCGGTCGGCAATTTCGGCCACCACACCAAAGTTGTGAGTGATGAACAAAATCGCCATCCCGTTCTTTTTTTGCAGCGTGCGCAACAGATCAAGGATCTGCGCCTGCACCGTGACATCCAGTGCAGTGGTCGGCTCATCGGCGATCAACACGTCAGGCTCCATGGCCAGGGCAATGGCGATCATCACCCGCTGGCGCATGCCGCCGGACAGTTCATGGGGGAAACTCTCCATGCGCTGAGCGGGCTCCGGAATGCCGACCTGCTCCAGCAATGCCAAGGCCTTGACCCGAGCCTGAGATTTGCTCAGGTGTTCGTGAAAACGAATGGCCTCGGCAATCTGATCGCCGACCCGATGTACCGGGTTCAGCGAGGTCAGCGGCTCCTGAAAGATCATCGCCACCCGGTTGCCGCGCACATGGCGCATCTGCTGTTCACTCATCGCCACCAGATCAATGGCGTTACCGCTGCTGTCAGCCACCACCGCGCTGCCTTCGATGCGCGTCTTCGGCGCTTCGGCCAGCAGTTTCATCATCGCCAGACTGGTCACGCTTTTGCCCGAACCGCTCTCGCCCACCAGCGCCAGGGTTTCCCCCGCATGAATGGTAAAGTTGATGTCATGCACCACCGGCACATAGCCGCTGCCCCGGCGAAAGGCGACGCTGAGATGGGCCACGCTGATCTTTTCATCTGCGTTCATTTCAGATCACTCCTGCCGTCCAGCGCGTCGCGCAAGCCGTCGCCGATGAAGTTGAAACTGGTCACTGCCAGCGTGATCGCCAAGCCCGGAATGATCGCCAGCCATGGCGCCTTACCCAGATATTGCTGAGCAGCGTTGAGCATGTTGCCCCAGCTCGGCAGCGGCGGTTGAATGCCGTAACCCAGGAAGCTGATGTAGGCCTCAAGCAATATCGCGTTGGCGATGGTCAGGGTTGCGGCGACGATGATCGGGCCGATGGCGTTGGGCACCAGCTCGCGGAACATGATCCAGCGATTGCTCGCCCCGACCATGCGCGCCGCCAGGGTGAAGTCGCGCTCACGCAGGGAGCGAATTTCCGCCTCGACGATGCGCGAGATTTCCATCCAGCTGGTCACCGCGATGATCAGAGTGATCATGATCGGGCTGGGTTTGATGAACGCCGCCAGTACCAGCACTAGAAAAACACTGGGAAACGACAGAAAGGCATCGACGAAGCGCATCAGGCTCGCGCCGATCCAGCCGCGGTAATAACCGGCGATCACGCCTATCAGGGTGCCGATCACGGTGCTGATGAGCATGGCAAAAAAGCCCACCGTCAACGAAATCCGCCCCGCGTTAAGCAGCCGTGCTGCGGTGTCGCGGCCCAGTGCGTCGGTCCCCAGATAATGGTTGCCGGTCAGTGGCGCCGAGAAGCGGTTGCGGATGTCGATGGCCAGATCGTTGTAGGGCAACAGATATGGCCCAAACACGCAGGCCAGTACCAGCAGCGTGATCATCACCACGCCAAGCACCGCCAATTTGTGGCGCATGAAGCGCTTGAGGGTCGGATTGCTCAACCAGGCCAGATGGCCGGAGGACGGCATATACGTCGCAGTGGAGGTCATGTGCAGTGCTCCTTTAACCAAGTCGGACGCGCGGGTCCGCAACGCCCACCAGCAAATCCGCCAGCAGATTGCCGAGCAGCACCAGAACCGCCGAAAACATCAGAATGCCCATGATCACCGGGTAATCGCTGTAGCCCAGGCTGTCGAGAAACAGTCGGCCCATACCCGGCCAGGTGAACACCGTTTCGGTGACCAGCGCTCCGCCGAGGATGGTCGGAATTTGCAGGCCAGCCAAGGTGATCATTGGCAGCAGTGCGTTGCGAATAACGTGGTGGGTCAGCACGCGCCGATAAGGCAGACCTTTGGCACGGGCAGTGCGCACGAAATCCTGATCGATGACGTCCAGCGTCGCCGAGCGCATGTAGCGGCTCCAGATCGCCACGTTGACCAGTGCCAGCACCGCCACCGGCAGAATCAGGTGAATCGCGTAATCACCCAGTGACTCATCGCCGATGGTGTACATGTTGCCCGCCGGCAGCCAGCCCAGATCAAGAGAAAAGAAAAAGATCGCCACCAGCCCGAACCAGAATGTCGGGATCGACAGCGCCACCATCGCACCGACAGTCGCCAGCGTGTCGAACACCGAATAACGCCGCACCGCACCCAGCACCCCGACCCAGGTGCCGACGATCACCGACAACACCGTGGCGGTTCCCATCAACAGCAGCGTGGCCGGCAAATGACCGGCGATGACGCTGAGCACAGGGCGGCCATCGCGAAACGAATGGCCCCAGTCACCGACGAACAAGCGCGTGAACCACTCGAAATACTGCACCATCAGCGGCCGATTCAGGCCCAGTTGTTCAGCGATGCGGTCAAGCTCTGCCTGGCTCATGCCGGGGTTCATGGAGAATTGCGACATCGGCCCGCCCGGCGCGAGATTGAGCACGATGAAGCCGATCAACGAAACCAGCACCAAAACGATTGCGCTCTGGCCCAGACGATTGAGGATGTATTGGGGCATGGGGCATTTCCTTCTGACAGCTGAGCTACGCCCGGCCAAGGTGCCGGGCGCTGACGGGCGATCAGGTCCAGGACCAGGTGTTCACGTTCCACGGCTCGATGCGCAGGTTGATGTTGCCGGCAAAGCCATTGAGCTTTGATTTGTAGCCGCGCACGTAGGTGTACTGAAACAGCGGCAGGATCGGCAGGTCGTCACGGATCATTTCCTGCACCTTCACGTACACGGCCTTGCGCTGCGCGATGTCTTGCAGCGAAGCGCCCTGGGCGAGCAGTTCGTCAACCTTGCTGTTCTTGTACTGCGTGCTGTTCTGCCCGGCACCGCCTTGAGCATTGATGGAGGTCGAGCCGAAGTAGTCGCGCACGTCCGGGTCTGCGCCGGTCAGGAAATTGTTCCCCACCACCACCGAATCGAATTTGGACTGCGTCCAGTAATCGCCCCACATGACCGCAGGCGGCAAATTGGATATCTTCATCTCGACACCGATGGCCTGCCAGGTCTGCTGAATGAACTGTTGCGCCTGCTCGCGGATCTGGTTGCCAGCAGTCGTGGAGTTGGTGAACGACAACCGCACGCCGCCCTTTTCACGAATCCCGCCAGCGCCTGGTTTCCAGCCCGCCTCGTCGAGAATCTTGTTGGCTTCGTCGATGTTGAAGCTCTGCTTGGGCAGGTTGGGGTTGAAGTACGCCGACTGCTGCGGCATGAACGTTTCCGTGGGCAGCACCAAGCCGTAGTACAGCTCGTCGATGATGGTTTTCTTGTCAATCGCCAGGTACAGCGCCTTGCGCACAGCCGGGTCCTTGAACTGCGGACGCTCCATGTTGAGCGACACCGATTCAACCGTCGCCACTGGCAAAATCACCACTTTGCGGTCGGCCAGGCCCTTGGCTTCTTCGTAGTGATCGGGGGTGATGCCCTGCATGGCGGTGACGTCGATATCGCCGGTCTTGAACTGGGTGTACAGCACGGTCAAATCAGGGATGTACTTGAAGATCACGCTGTCGATCTGAGCTTTCGTGCCGTAGTAATCCGGGTTGGCTTTGAGCTGGATATGGTCGCCCGCCACCCGGGTCGTCCATTTGAACGGCCCGGTGCCAATCGGTGCGTTGTTGAACGGCGCGCTGTTGACGTCGGCTGCGGCGGACAGAACGTGCTTTGGCACCATGAAGGTCCACGACAGGATCGAGGCGTAAGGTGCATAGGACTTCTCCATGCGCCAGTGAATTTCGGTGGGCGAGACCACGGTGATGTCGCGCACCAGATCGTGACCGGCACGTCGGCCGCTGCGGAATTTGGGGTCTACGATCAGCTCGAGGGTGTATTTCACGTCCTCGGCAGTAAAGGGTTTGCCATCGTGCCATTTGACGTCATCGCGCAGCTTGATTTTCCACTGCAACCCATCAGCCGAAATCCCGCCATTGGCCACGGTGGGGACTTCCACGGCCAGGGCCGGGGTGAACTCGCCGGCAGGCGAAATACCGAACAGCGGATCAAAGACATTCCAATGAATACCGTCGTCCACCTCGATGTGCGGCATGTGCGGGTTGAAGACGGTGGGTTCCTGGGACAAGCCGATGATCACCTGCCCGCTGGCCGGGGCCTTCATCGCCGCGAACGACTGACTGGAACGTCCCAGCGGCAGCATCACGCCGGCCGCACCGATGATAGCCATCGCCAACGCCTGGCGGCGAGTGGGATTGAGCAAGCTGTTACCTTTTTCCGAATCATCGCGTTGCGACATGCTGAGCTCCTGTAACAGATAAAGGCAGGTGGCTTGCGCCTGAAGTCGTCGTAAGCGATGAAACCTGGCTCGCTCTAGCGAGCTTCTAGGCTGCTGCGTCCCGTCCTCTCAGAATCCGGAAATGGGCTTGGGCGTCGATCCATCGCTAAAGCGCGACAGACTGAAGGCCTTGATATCGACGATGGGGGTTTCGCCGGTGACCAGATTGGCCATTAATCTTCCTGCTGCAGGTCCGATGCCAAAGCCGTGGCCCGAGAAGCCCGTGGCGATGAAAAACCCTGGTATGGCGTCTACAGGCGAGATCACCGGCACCGCATCGGGCGTGACGTCGATCATTCCGCCCCAGCGCTGGGCAACGCGCACGTTTGCGAACACTGGAAAGGCTTTTGCCAGATTCTCCAGCGCGCGATTGGATTGGCGAATCGAAGGCACCGGATCGAGCACGCGGCGGTATTCGAAGGGGCTCGCCTCATCCAGCGACCAGCGTCGCGGCAGCACCGCTTCCTGAAAGAAACGCTGTCCAAGACGCAGGGACAACGAGGCGCGCTCCTGCTTGAACGCGGGTATGAACTGTCGAGCGTGGCGAAAAGAGTCCGGGACGATGTCCGCGATGTTTTCGTGGCCCGAGGCGACGGTGTAACCGCCGTCCTGACGCTTGCGCACGGCGAAATCGGTGGTCCAGATGGCTGATTGCGGGCCGCCTGCCATCGGCGTGGTGCGGATCACTGAATTGAGCACTTTGAGCTGTGGCAGATGCACGCTCAACGGCGAGCAGAACAGGCTGGACCAGGCCCCGCCGGCCAGCACCACCGAGGAACAGGCGATCGCCCCCCGCTCAGTGATGACGCCGCTGACACGCCCCGCCGATTGCTCGATCCCCCGCACCGCGCATTCGGTCAGGATGTACGCACCTTTGGCCCGCGCCGCTTCGGCGATCGCCGGTGCCGCCTGCTGTGGTTCGGCGCGACCGTCATCGGGCGTGTACAGCGCGCCCTTGACCCGCAGCCGGTTGACCTCGGGCAACAGACTGCCCAATTCGGCGCCGGAGACCATCCGCGCGTTGACCGGATACGCCTCCAGATTGCGCTTCCAGCGTTCGTGCTCTTCGTAGCTTTTTTCATCGGCGCAGGTAAACAGAATCCCTGAGCGGGTGTAGCCGACATCTTTGCCGATGCGCGCGGCCAGGCCATCCCACAAAGTCAGAGCGTGGGCCATCAACGGCAGCTCGCGAGGGTCTCGCCGAGAGATGCGCACCCAGCCCCAGTTGCGGCTCGATTGCTCATGGCCGATGCCGCCTTTTTCACACAGCGCCACTTTCAGGCCGCGTTCGGCCAGTTCCAGTGCCGTCGATGCACCGATGATGCCGCCGCCGATGACCACCACATCAACGCGGTCAGGCAGTTGTTCGTCACCCTGTACGGGTACTACGCGAGGTCCAGGCATCAGTAGCTATCATCCAGTTGGCAATTGATATTCAACTCCGCGACGCTCGCTTCGTTGGGCAGGTCCAGCAAGGTGTTGATCAGTGTGGCCAGGTCGGCCGGTGCGGTCATTTGCGAATCTTCGCGGGTGCTCAGGCTGCGGGCCATGTCGGTGGCGACAAAGCCTGGGCAGATTGCCGTTGCGCGAATCCCCAGGTCCCAACCGCTGTGGCGCAACCCATGAGCCAGACCCAGGGCGGCGAATTTGCTGACCGAGTACAAACTCGAGGCGGCAGATTTGACGCGCTTGCCCGACAGCGACGCCATGATGATCACCCGTCCTCGGCCGCTGACGCTCAAGGCATCCCAGGCTGCGGCGGCCAGTCGGCGTGGCGCTTTGACGTTGACTTCGAGCAACGCGTCCATGTCGGCTTCATCGGCTTCGACCACGGTTTTGCGGATCATCAGGCCGGCGTTGGCGACCACCGCATCAATACGCCCGAAGCGTTCCAGAGCGCCTGCAACCCATCGCACTTCGGCATTGGGATCAGTGGCCTCGTAGGCTACGACCTGAACCGAATCGCCGTCATGCCAGGCCGCCGATGCCGGGGTGCGCATACCCAATGACACGCACCAGCCGTTGCCCACCAGTTGTCTGGCGATGGCCTCACCAATGCCGCGATTGGCACCGGAAATCAGCGCAACTCGTTGTTGCTGCATGGCTGTTCTCCTTCAAGTCAGTCGTTCGGGTACTGGCCGATGGCGTTATAAACGCTCAAGGCCTGGATATTGCAAAGCACATTAGTGACCGCTATCGACCAGAGTCCGGCGACCATCGCTTAGTGCACTGACCCCAAGCTTGGGCTGACCATGGGTCAGCAATCGCCAGTTTCCAGGGAGACGAAAACGTGCCCCAAACCGAATCATCACCAATACGTGCGCCTCGTTGCAGTACCCAAGGCACGCAAATGCTCGACCGATCGTTTGAAATTCTGCAGGCCATTGCCGCGCGCGGCGAATCGGGTGCAAGTATCGAGACCCTTAGCGCCGAGACGCAATTGAGCCGCGCGACCTTGTACCGCCTGCTCAAGGCCATGAAGTCCTATGGATTTGTGCGTCTGCCCCGAGTGCGCGGGCATTATTTTCTCGGCTACGAACTGCTGAGCCTCGGTGCGCAAGCGGGCAATACCGGTGGCTTGCGTGAGCTGGCGCGGCCCGCGTTGATGCGCCTGTCGGAGTCGTTTCAGGACAGTTTCTTTCTGTTCGTGCAAGACGGTTATTACGCGCTGTGCCTGGAAATCCAGGAAGGCGGTAACCCGACCAAAAGCTTCGCCCACTGCGTCGGCTCCCGGGTGTTGAGTGGCGTAGGCCAGGGTTCGTTGGCGCTGCTGAGCCATATGCCGACGGCCAAGCGCAACGAAATAATCAGCCACAATGCCCCGCGACTGCTGCGCGAATACGGTATTGCTGCCATGAAAGTGCGCGAGGCCGTGACTCAGGTTCGCCGTCAGGGTTTCACCTGCGGTCTGAGCGACAAAATTCTTCCGCTCTACACCGGGGTTGCCGTGGCGATTTGCGATAACGAGGGTGCACCGCTGGGCGCACTGAGCAGCGCGCTGCTGAACTCGCGTCTCACTGAGCCCTATCAGCAGCGTCTGGTCGAGGCCATGCAGCGCGAAGCCCAAACCATTGCCGAGCGTTTGAGCCCGCTGTTCGAACGCGCGTGAGACGACGGCATTCAACGGGCGAATCTCACAAAACAAAACGGTGTGGGGTCCACCAGCGGCTGATCGCCGGTGATCAGGTCTGCCATCAAATGCCCCGCACCAGGCCCGATCCCGAAACCGTGCCCGGAAAACCCTGTGGCCAGGTAGAAGCCGGGGATTGAGGCCACTTCGTCCATCACCGGAATGATGTCGGGCGTCACATCGATCAGGCCGGCCCAGCGCTGCTCAATTTTGGCCTGGGCAAATATGGGGAACTGCTGGGCCAGCATCTCCAGCGCCTGATCGAGAAAGGCATCTACGGGTTTGGGATCGTAAATGCGCTGGGTCTCGAACGGTGTCGGCCGGTCGTTGCTCCAACGCGCGGGAGTATTGATTTCCTGCCAGCTCTGGCCGGTGATCCGCAGTCGATACTCCTGATGATGGGCTCTGACCATCGGCAAGAAATCTGGCAAATAGCGAAAGCTGTCCGGTACCAGCGGCGCGATGTTGGCATTGCGCATGGCGAGGGTGTAACCGCCGTCGGCGCGCTTTCTGAATGACACTTTATCGGTCGCCACGGCGCACTCGGGCCCACCCGGTAAAGGTGCTGTGCGCATGACTGAACCGAGTACCCGCAACTGCGGCAAGCGAATACCCAGGTTGCGACAGAACAGGCTGGACCATGCGCCTGCCGCCAGCACTACGCTCTTGCATTTGATTTCGCCCAGTTCCGTGATCACAGAACTGACCCGCCCTGCCTCGGTTTCAAGGCCGCGCGCGGCGCAGCGAGTGAAGAATTTTGCTCCCAGCGCTCGGGCGCCTTCGGCAATGGCTGCAGTGGCGATGTCAGGTTCGGCACGTCCGTCGGTGGCGGTGTACAACGCGCCGGTCCAGGATTGCGGCGCTTTGGTGCCCAGCCGTGCGTCGATCTGCGCGGAGTCGAGCCATTGCGCCTCGATCCCCAGGGGCTTGGTCTGTTCCAGCCAGGTCGCTTTGTCGGCGATGTCCTGTTCCGATTCACAGGCGTAGAGGATACCGGCGCGGGTGAAACCGGTGTCATGCTTGAGCCGGGTTGACCAGCTATCCCAGAGTTTCAGGCTGGCGATCGCCAGTGGAATCTCGGCGATGTCACGGCCCATGGTGCGTACCCACCCCCAGTTGCGGGAGGACTGCTCGTGGGCGATGCCGCTCTTCTCCACCAGCACCACCGAAACCCCGCGTTCGGCCAGAAAGTAGGCCGTACACACCCCGACAATACCGCCGCCGATGATCACCACGTCCGCGCTTTTGGGCAGGGAAAGGTCACTGTCGACTTGCGAGATATGCGGGTACATGGGCGTTCCTGCGTCGGTCGTTACCCAAGGTTTACCCCGTGGACAAAACAGCGGCAAGTCCTGGTACCGCGAACGGCGCCATGCTCTCACATGGTGAGATACAGCCAGCGATGAGGGGCGCATCGGTTGGGCCGTGGACTTCAGGATTCACAAATTCTGTAGGAGCCAACTTGTTGGCGAGGCAGTTTGCGTGGCGTGTCAGATGCGACGCCTCGCGAACAAGTTGTTGTGGCTCAATATTTATGGACCATGATGTAGGAGTTTCAACTTAAGGAAGCATCATGG
>NZ_JBSKHT010000028.1:0-57181 GCF_057128745.1 Pseudomonas rosaeacicularis | reverse complement strand
GGCCTGATACATAGATGCAACCGGGTAGCAGTGTTAAAAAAGGGTTGGCAGTGGGGGCGAGTCCATACATAGGAGCTAACTTGTTGGCGAGAAGGTCGACTCGGTGCGTCAGGCGCCGCGCCTCGCGAACAAGTTCGCTCCTACAGGGTGTTGAGGTGCCGATACACGGCGCCGATCATCCTGGCGATGTCCGCCGCCCTTCCCAGCCGAATCGGCCCCAGCTCCATATCGATCAACACGCTCGGGCATTCGAACCTTGCCATCGACGGCAACTGCTTGACCCGACCGTCCGTGAGCACCAGCACACGCTGTAGTTCTGCCGGGTTTCGCTTGCTGCGCTGTATCAACCACTCACTGGCCTGATCCAGGGCCTCGAACAGTGGCGTACCGCCCCCCGCACCCAATCCATCGAGCCACGGCTGCAAGGCCGCGCTGGCTTTCAAACCCTGACGTTGCCAACGCGGCGCACTGCCGCTTGCAGTGAGCAACGCCAGACGGGCGCGGCGTCGATAGGCGTCATCGAACAACTGCGCCAATAACCCTTTGGCCTGACTCAACGCCTGATGCCGCCGCGTAGACGCCGAGGCATCGACGATCACCAACCACAGCTCATGGGCCTGCGCACTCCGTGGCAGTCGAACCAGTTCAGCACGATTTTTCGGGCGACCACGCAGCAAAGTGGGCAGCCAGGCAATTGCCCCGTCGATTCCCGCCTGCGCCGCGCCGCTTCTACCGCCCGCCAGTCGACCCGGCCTGGGTTTGGCATCCGCCCCCTTGATCGAACGAGGGCGAATGCCTAGGGCTTTTTTGGCCAGCTCGGGATATCACGGCGCGCACCGGACGCAACGGATTGTGCGGGCATCTCCCCCCAACTGCCTTCGCCCTGACCTGACAGCGGCTGCTCATCAGGCAGTTGCTTGTCGGGAGTCGCAGGTGGCTGCGGCGGGGATTGGGATGGGGACTCGGATTGCGGTGGCTGGGTCTGAGCCACATGGCGACGTCGATGGCGCAAAGCAAACTCGGCCACTGCATCAATGTCCTCCTCAGAAATAGCCGATGCCCCGCGCCACGCCGCATGCGCCCGCGCCGCTCGCAACCACACCAGATCTGCGCGAAGACCATCCACGCCCGCCGCATAGCAGCGCTCGGTGATTCGCTCCAGGCTCAAATCATCCAGCGCGATCTCAGGGACCAACAACCGCGCGCGTTCGCAGCGGGCTTTCAACACGTCCTGGCGCTCGGCCCATTGAGCGCAAAACACTTCGGGAGATGTGTCGAAATCCAGTCGCCGGCGAATGATCTGGCCACGTTCCACCGGTGCAGTGTGCCCGCTCAACGCCACATTCAACCCGAAGCGGTCAAGCAACTGAGGACGCAACTCGCCTTCTTCGGGGTTCATGGTGCCGATCAGCACAAAACGCGACGGATGCTGATGGGAGATGCCGTCACGCTCTATCAAATTGACACCGCTGGCAGCGACATCGAGCAGCAAGTCCACCAGATGATCCGGCAGCAGGTTGACCTCATCCACATACAGCACGCCGCCGTCGGCCTTGGCTAATACGCCGGGGGAAAACGCCGCACGGCCCTCACCCAGCGCTGCATCCAGGTCCAGCGTGCCGACCAGACGTTCTTCGGTGGCGCCCAATGGAAGTGTCACGAACTGACCACTGGCCAACAAATCCGCCAACCCGCGAGCCAGGGTGGACTTGGCCATGCCCCGTGGCCCCTCGATCAGCACACCGCCGATCTTCGGGTCGATGGCGGTCAGGCACAGCGCCAGTTTCAGCTCGTCAGCGCCAACGACAGCGGCCAGTGGGAAATGCGGGGTGTCGGTCATGTTCGGGTCTCAGAAAAAAAATCTAGAATATCTGCACGCAACTCATCCCCGTGGGAGCGGACCTGTCCGCGAAGAGGCCGGTGCAGCCGCCCCATCTTTAGCGACCAGAAGGTAGCCTTCGCGGACAGGTCCGCTCCCACAATGGATCTGCGGCGCTGCGGATATTTCCATCCAATGCCTGCCACAGGCCAGCGCCAGACGACAGCCGTCAATGCTCTTCAATATCCAGCAACAGGTTTTCCAGTGCCTCCCGGTACTGTCCCGGCTCTTGCCACAACCCACGTTGCTGCGCTTCGAGCATTCGTTCGGTCATGTCGCGCAGCGCGTCGGGGTTGTGTTGCTGGATGAACTCGCGGGTCGATGCGTCAAGCAAATAGGCATCCGCCAACAAGGCGTATTGGTGGTCGTCGATCAACTCGGTAGTGGCGTCGAAGGCAAACAGAAAATCCACTGTTGCAGCCATCTCGAACGCGCCTTTGTAGCCGTGACGCTTGACCCCGTCGATCCACTTCGGATTGGCCGCCCGTGAGCGCACCACCCGGTTCAATTCCTCTTTCAGGGTACGAATCTTCGGCAGATCCGGCTGACTGTGATCGCCGTGATAGCTAGCGGTTTTTGCGCCGCTGAGGGTTTCCGCCGCCGCGAGCATGCCGCCCTGAAACTGGTAATAGTCGTTGGAATCGAGCAAGTCGTGCTCGCGATTGTCCTGATTCTGCAGCACCGCCTGCACCTGACTCAGGCGCTGGGCAAAACGCTCACGGGCTGGCGTGCCCTCATCCGCCGCGCCATAGGCGTATCCGCCCCAGTTCAGATAGACCTCGGCCAAATCCTCGCGGGTTTGCCACAGTCGCCCATCGATCGCGTTCTGCACCCCAGCACCGTATGCGCCGGGTTTGGCACCGAAGATACGCCAGCCCGCTTGCCGGGCTGCTTGTTCGGCCGTGGCGCCGGCCTGTTCGAATTCTGCACGCTCTTGACGCACACGGGCGGCCAGCGGATTCATGTCATCAGGCTCATCCAATGCAGCAACGGCCTGAACCGCCGCATCGAACAGACGAATCAGATTGGCGAACGCATCACGAAAGAACCCGGACACTCGCAGCGTGACATCCACACGGGGACGGTCCAGAAGGCTCAGCGGCAGGATTTCAAAATCATCGACACGCTGGCTGCCCGTGGCCCACACGGGACGAACGCCCATCAGCGCCATGGCCTGGGCGATATCGTCGCCACCGGTGCGCATCGTCGCGGTGCCCCAGACAGACAAGCCAAGTTGACGTAGATGATCACCATTGTCTTGCAAGTGCCTGTCCAGCAACAGATTTGCCGATTGAAAACCTATGCGCCACGCAGTGGTCGTCGGCAAGTTGCGCACGTCCACCGAGAAGAAGTTACGCCCGGTCGGTAACACATCAAGGCGCCCACGGCTCGGCGCGCCGCTTGGGCCTGCGGGTACGAAGCGGCCGCTCAGGGCGTCCAGCAAACCTTGCATTTCAGCAGGGCCACAGGCGTCTAATCGCGGCGCCACGACTTCAAGCAATGAGTTAACTATCAAATCTAATTCGTTGTTTCCGAAAGGTATTAAATCTGACTTCCCATCCAAAACCTGCTCGATCAATCCGGTTGCATACAACTCCAGTCGTTCGCGCGTATCACCTACCGTGCGCCATGGATCATCACTGACTTCATGTAAAGCCTGAGGTTTGGGACCACTCCATGGCTCGCCCAAATCACAGTCCAGCGGGTCGATCCCCAACTCGAACGCCTTGCCCAATACCCGCAACAGACTCGCCTGCGCACCTTTGCCATCGTCGCGAGGAATGCGCAGCAGAGCCAGCAACGTATCGATGCGCAAACGCCCGGTGGGCGACTCGCCGAACACATGCAGGCCGTCGCGGATCTGCGATTCCTTCAGGTCACACAGATAGGTGTCCAGACGCGGCAGCCAGATCGCCACATCCGCATCGCTGTCGAGCCCTTCTTCCAGCGCCAGTTCGCGATCAATATGGGTTTCGCGCACCAGCCCGAGAATGTCTTTTTGCAATTCGCGGGCGCGGCGCGGATCGAGCAATTGCGCTTCGTAATATTCGTCGGCCAACAGCTCCAGATTGCGCAGCGGGCCGTAAGTCTCGGCGCGGGTCAGCGGCGGCATCAGGTGGTCGATGATTACCGCCTGAGTACGCCGTTTGGCTTGGGCGCCCTCGCCCGGATCGTTGACGATAAAAGGATAAATGTTCGGCATCGGACCCAGGATCGCATCCGGCCAGCAATGCTCGGACAACCCCACGCCCTTGCCCGGCAGCCACTCCAGATTGCCGTGTTTGCCGACATGGATCACCGCATGGGCGCCATAGCTTTTACGCAGCCAGAAATAAAACGCCAGATAGCCGTGAGGCGGCACCAGATCCGGGTCGTGATAGACCGCACTGTGATCGACGTCGTAGCCTCTGGCCGGTTGAATACCGATGAAGGTCTGGCCAAAACGCAGACCTGCCACCATCATCCGACCGCCACGGCACATCGGATCGCTGTCAGGTGTGCCCCAACGCTGGATGACCGCCTGTTGATTGGCTTCGGGCAGCGCCTGAAACGCGGCCAGGTATTCGTCCATGGCCATGCTTTGATGACATGGGCGCTGATCGCGGCCGTCGGGATCGTTGGTCACACCGCCCAACAGCGCGTGAATCAGCTCAGTGCCGGTGTCGGGCAGTGGCGCCAGCGGATAGCCTTCGTTTTGCAGCGCCCGCAGAATATTCAGCGCCGCCGCCGGGGTATCAAGCCCGACGCCATTGCCGATGCGGCCGTCCCGGGTCGGGTAATTGGCCAGAATTAAGGCCACGCGCTTGTCGTGATTGGGTAGGCGGCCCAGCAATATCCAGCGCCGCGCCAGTTCAGCGACGAAATCCATACGCTCGGGCTGGGCGCGATAACACACCACATCGGACTGACTGCGCTCGCTGTACCACGCCAGATCCTTGAAGCTGATCGGTCGGCTGATGATCCTGCCGTCCAGTTCCGGCAGGGCAATGTGCATGGCCAGATCGCGTGGGCCAAGGCCCTGCTCGCTGGCTTGCCAGGCCGGTTCGTTGTCTTGCGCGCAGATAGCCTGGATCACCGGAATATTGCGGCGAAACGGCCGCAAATGCGGGGCTTCCGGGCTGGACTGGGCGAAGCCGGTGGTATTGAGGATGATCTCGGCGTCCGCCTCGTCCATCCAATCCTGCACTGCCGTCAGGCACGCAGGCTCTTTGAGGCTGGCGACGGCGATGGGCAGCGGATTAATGCCCCGGGCCAATAAGCGCTCGCAGAACACGTCGATAAATCCGGTATTGGCCGCCTGCAAATGCGAGCGGTAGAACAGCAGCGCAGCAACCGGTTGCTCCGGTAGCCAATCGGCTTGCCAGTCGCCGAGCGTGGCACTGGCTTTTTTGGGGTGATAGATAACGGTCCGCTGCAAGGGCTCTGGCTCGGTCCAGGGATACTCGCGGCCAAACCAACTGCTGGCCAGGCAGTTATAGAACTGCATGGCGTTGTGCTTGCCGCCCTGACGCAGGAAATGCCACAGCCGCTCGGCCTCTTCCTGCGGCACATTGCTAAGACCCGTCAGTTCAGGGTCAGGCCGATCACAGCCCGGCACCAGAATCAATTTCACGCCACGTGACGCCAGTTCCACCAGCCGCTCGACGCCATAGCGCCAGTAGCCGATGCCGCCGTGCAGGGAAATCAGGATGACCTTGGCGTGGCGCAGCACTTCGTCGACATACAGATCAACCGAGGCATGGTTTTGCACCTGCATCGGGTTGGCCAGACGCAGGCTGGGGTAATCGTCGGGCAGTTGCTGCGCGGTTTCGGCGAGCAATGCCAGATGGGAGTCGCCGCTGCACAGAATCACCAGATCGGCGGGGGTTTGCCCCAAGTCAGCGATACTGTCGTCGGGGACGAAACCGCCGGGCTGGGTTCTGAGCAGGTGCATGTCTTAGCCTGCTACTGCCACAGCCGTTACCGCAGCGCGCAGCTGGGTTTCGAGCACGGCGGCGTCGAGTTCCTGGCCGATCAACACCAGATGCGTGACGCGCTCCTCATCTGCCTTCCAGGCACGGTCAAAATGCTTGTCGAACCGGGTGCCGACGCCTTGTACCAGCAGGCGCATCGGCTTGCCAGCGATTGCGGCAAACCCTTTGACGCGCAGGATGCCGTGTTGCACGACGGCTTGGGTCAGCGCGTCCAGCAACAGGCGCTCGTCCGCTTGCGGCAAGGTGATGGAGATCGAATCGAAGGCGTCGTGATCGTGATCATCGTGGTCGTCTCCTTCGTGATGATCGTGATGGGTTTTGCGGCTGTCGATGTGCTGCTCGGATTCAGCGCCAAGGCCCAACAGCACGCTGATCGGCAATTGCCCTTTGCTGGCCTCGATGACTTTCACCGCAGGGGGAAGTTCTTCGGCCACTTCAGCGCGCACGGCGGCCAGTGATTCAGCGTCGAGCATGTCGGCTTTGTTGAGGATGACCAGATCGGCGCTGGCCAGTTGATCGGCGAACAGCTCGTGCAGCGGTGATTCATGGTCCAGGTTCGGATCAAGCTTGCGCTGTGCATCGACCTGGTCCGGGAACGCGGCGAAAGTGCCGGCCAGCACGGCCGGGCTGTCGACCACAGTGATCACGGCATCAACGGTACAGGCGCTGCGGATTTCCGGCCACTGGAATGCTTGCACCAAGGGCTTGGGCAGTGCCAGACCGCTGGTTTCGATGAGGATATGGTCGAGATCGCCGCGACGGGCCACCAGTTCACGCATCACCGGGAAGAATTCTTCCTGCACCGTGCAGCACAGGCAGCCGTTGGCCAGTTCGTAAACGCGGCCGGTGGCTTCTTCTTCGGTGCAGCCGATGGTGCATTGCTTGAGGATGTCGCCGTCGATACCCAGCTCGCCGAACTCGTTGACGATCACCGCGATACGCCGCCCTTCAGCGTTATCGAGCATGTGACGCAGCAAGGTGGTTTTGCCCGAACCGAGGAAGCCGGTGACGATGGTGACGGGGAGTTTGGCCAGTGTTTTCATCGGATACCCTTTGACGGTACGGCGGGCAAAGGGGACGAGAACCGCGCAGCAGGAGCGCTGGCCGTTCGATTCGCCACCGGATCACCCCGCCCGGTTGTAGTGAGAATGCGTGGACGCAGTGTCCGGTCGAGGCAGGTCTCCTGGCTTACGGCAGCGCTGGCGGTTTTGAAGAAATCCGACAGGCATTCATCGCGCCTTCCCGCTCGCGCAGTGGCTGTGCAATGAACATGACCGTTTACAGTTGCGGGGGCAGCTGCGGCGTGACCGCATTCCCTTCTTAGCGCCGATCTTAAAGAACACAGACCGGCGAACCTCGACTGCGCAAGGCTACGCAGTGGACATGGTCAGGTCAATGATCGGTTGATGCCTGATGCGGGTGCGATTTTATGCCGGCGAACGTCCCGGAGCGAAGCTTGCTCGCGACGGCTTTTGATTCTGGCCGCAGGCCGTAGGAGCGCGACTTGTCCGCGATTGGCTGCGCAGCAGTCATGAAAACGCGCGCCTACGGAGTGTCAGGCATACCCAAGCGCAGATTTGACTGCCGCTGCGCGTCAGATCGCCTGCAAGCAAGGCTCCTACGCCTTCGGCAGAAGCGGATTTACTAATGGGCATCGCCCTATCGAAACCCGCCTGAACGCTGGCTCCAGCCGGCACTGGAAATCGCATGGGCGGTATGAATCAAGGCAGGAGCGAAAGCTTTGCGCGCATCTTCGAAACTCCAGCGACTGGCGGGCACCGAGATATTGATTGCGCCCAGCGGCATGCCGCCTGCATCGACTATCGGCGCCGCCAGACTGATGTCGCCGAGAAAATACTCACCTTCGATACCGCTGTAACCGTCGGCCCGTGCTTCGGCGATTTTGCCCAGCAACGCGTCAAGGTCGGTCAGGGTGGCGTGAGTGTGCGAGGGTTTGGGCATCGCCTCAAGCAGGTCGGCGCAAACGTCTGGATCGAGCCGCGACAGATAGGCCCGGCCAGACGCCGTGCAATACATCGGCAGGCTCAAGCCTAGCGGCATCGGGATCATGACTTGGTTATGGCTGGGGAAACGCGCCACAAATACCATTTCATGGCCATCGGGTTCCGACAGGTTGCAGCTCTCGTGGCATTCACGGTTGAGCTGATGCAGATAGGGCGAGGCGCGATCGATCAGGCTGTTGGTCTGCAAATATCCAAAACCCAGGGACAGCGCCCGAGGCGTGAGCTGATAGCGCTTGCTTTGCGGGTCCTTGCGCAGATATCCCAGGGTTTCCAGCGTGAAGGCAAAACGCTGGGCCGCGCTTTTGGTGATGCCGGTGGCGGCGGCGATCTCCGGAAGGTTCATGCTCGGATTGCCGGCGCGGAACGCCATCATCACCTCCAGCCCGCGCGCAAGCGTGCTGGCGAACAGCGGCGATTGTTCCGGCGCAGTCTTGTCGGCGACGGCCTCCTCAGCGGGCAGTTTGTCGTTTGGCATGGACTCGGACTGACTCATGATGGCTCGCGAATAATGATTTTTTATTGATGTCGGAATCGCCGCAATGCGGGCACAACGCAGGATCAACACGGCGCGACTGTACCCGACACATGGCAGGCGTCAACCGCCCAGGTGCACCCACACCGATTTAGTTTGCGAGTATTGCGTCAGCGCTTCCAGACAACGATCACGGCCATTGCCCGACTGTTTGAACCCACCCCACGGCTGGGTCATATCACCGTGATCAAAGCAGTTGACCCAGACGATTCCAGCTTCCACATCACGAGCGAAGGTCAGCGCCTTGTCGATATTCTGAGTCCAGACGGAGGCCGCCAGCCCGTAGATCGAGTCATTGGCAATCTCCAGCGCATGATCGAGCCCCGTCACGCGAATCGCTGCCGCCACCGGGCCGAACACCTCTTCTCGGGCCAGGGTCATCTGCGGGCTGACATCGGCGTACAGCGTCGGGCTGACATAGGCGCCATGCTCCAGACCTTTGGGAATACCGCCGCCAAAGACCAGACGCCCACCTTCGGCATTGGCCTTGTCGATGTAGCCCAACACACGCTTTTGCTGTTGGAGCGACACCATCGACCCCATCCGTGTCGCCGGATCGAGCGGATCGCCAGGCAGATATCGGCCAAGGGCGACCTCAGTGAATCGCTCGATGAACGCGTCGTAAATACTGTCCTGCACCAGCAACCGGGAGCCTGCGTTGCACACCTCACCCTGATTGGCATAAATGCCGTTCACGGCGTAACTCACGGCGCGATCGAGATCAGCGACGTCCGCCAGAATGATCTGCGGGCTCTTGCCGCCGCATTCGGTGGTTACCCGCTTCATGTTGGACTGGCCGGCGTAGATGAACATCTTTTTGCCCACCTCAACCGAACCAGTAAATCCGATCTTGTCGACATTCATGTGCAGCGCCAGCGCGGCCCCCGCTTCCGCGCCAAAGCCCTGCACCACGTTAAACACTCCAGGCGGACCACCCGCCTGAATGAACAACTGCGCCAGCAGCACTGCGCTCGAGGGCGATTGTTCGGCGGGCTTGAGCACCACCGAATTGCCCATGGACAACGCGGGCGCAAGTTTCCACGCCGCCATCAGCAACGGGTAGTTCCACGGCACGATCAGGCCGACCACGCCCAGCGGCTGACGCAGAATGTAGGGCAAGGCCTCAGGCGTCGTGCTGGTGACGGCGCCTTCCAGCTTGTCGATGGTTTCGGCGAAGAACTGAAAAGACAGCGCCGAATACGGTACGTCCACTTCCAGCATGTCGGTGATCGGCTTGCCCATGTCCAGCACGTCAAGCAGGGCGAACGCTTCGGCGTTTTCGTCGATCAGCGCGGCGAAGCGATACAGCACGGCCATGCGATCTCTGGGTGCCAGGCGTGACCAACTGCCGGACTTAAAGGCCCGGCGCGCAGACTTGACGGCGACATCGATGTCCGCGGCGGCGCTACGTGGCGCGCTGGCGTGGACCTTGCCAGTGGCCGGATTGACCACCTCGAACGTTTCGCCGCTGAGCGCCTGACACGGCTCGCCGTCGATGAAGTTGCTGATGCGGTACTCGAAAGTGCTCAAGCGCTGCTGCCAATCGGCGGCGCTGCGTTGGGCCAGTGTCTGGTAAAGGCTGGTCATGGCGAGATCCTGATAGATGATTTCATTGAGCGCTCAGCGATGAAGGCGACGTAGCGGCAAATGCCCGCGCCACACCGGGGGCGACGCTGAAATAAAGCTCGTCGCCTGGCTTGAGCGCGGCGTGATGTTGGGCGTTCCCATCCCGTGGCAAGTCAAGCGTCAGGCCGTCAACGCCAGGCACGCTGACCTGAATGCGCAAGGAGCGCCCATGAAACAACGTCTGCAGCACAGTGGCCTGGGTGGTAAACGCCGCCATCCCGGGGTCGACGGTAGTTTGGACACGCAGGTCTTCGGGGCGTACAGACACCGTCACCTGTTCGCCGATGCGTAAGGGTCTGTCGCTGCGGGCTATCATGTGCATCGCCCCCACTTTGACGCTGAACAAGCTGTTGTCACGGCTGATCACTTCACCCGGCAGCAGATTGCTCGCGCCGATGAAGCCGGCAACAAATGGGGTAGCGGGCTGGTCGTAGAGTTCGGCGGGCCCTGCTACTTGCTCGATCCGGCCATTGCGCATGACGGCGATGCGGTCGGAAATGGACAGGGCTTCGGTCTGATCGTGGGTGACCATCACAAAGGTGGTGCCCAATTGCGCTTGCAGGCGCTTGAGTTCGACCTGCATGTGCTGGCGCAGATGCGCATCGAGGGCTGAAAGCGGTTCATCGAGCAAAAGCACGCGCGGACGGCACACCAGCGCGCGGGCCATGGCAATCCGCTGCTGCTGGCCGCCGGACAAATCCTGGACGCGGGCGCGGGCCTTGTCCGCCAGTCCCACCAGTTCGAGCATTTCGCGAATCCGGGTGCGAGCTTCGCCCGACCCCACGCCCGCCAGGCTCAAGCCGAAGCCGACGTTGTCACTGACGTTGAGGTGCGGGAACAGTGCGTAGTCCTGAAACACCGTGTTCACCGGACGCCCATACGGCGGCGCGGCGGTGAGGTCCTGGCCGTCGATGAAAATCTGTCCCGCCGTCGGCGCCTCGAAACCGGCGATCAGGCGCAAGGTAGTGGTCTTGCCGCAACCTGACGGTCCCAAGAGGCTGATGAATTCTCCGCTGGCGATGTCCAGGTCGATGTTGTCGACGCTGAGAATGCTCTCGGTGTAACGCTTGCTGATGCCTTTGAGGCTGACCACGTTGGGGTTTGTCACACGCGAATCCTCTTGCATACAACGCGAATAAATGTAGGAGCTGCCGAAGGCTGCGATCGCGGTGTGTCAGACAGACGCTTCGCAGCCTCGCGTTGCTCGGCAGTTCATACAGCTGCGGTCACTTCAATCACCCACCCGCCTTCACCCGCTCAAACAGCTTGGCCAGTTCGTCGTTGCTCGGAATCGGTTTGGTCAGCACGGTGTCGCGCAGCATGGTTTCCGGGTCGTTGGGCAGTGACAGCTCTTCGAGCTTGGCTGGCGGGACCTTCTTGAACGCAGCCTCACTGGCGCTGCCGTAGCCGTATTCATTGATCAGGCTGGCACCGGAATCCGGGTTCAGGCGCGCATTGATGAAGTCATACGCCAGGTCCACATGCTTGGCGTCCTTGAGCAGGACCATGCCGCACACCCAGGTCAACATGCCCTCTTTGGGCTTCATGAACGCGACCGGCACGTTCTGCTTTTTCAGGGCTGTGGCCGATGCGTTCCAGGCCATGGCCGCCACCAGTTCGCCGCTGGCCAGGCTCTGTTCCACCGAGGTCATGTCAGTGGTGTATGACGACATCAGCGGCCGCTGCTGACGCAACATCGCGCCGACTTTGTCCAGCTGCGCCTGATCCATTTTCTTGAACGGATCTACCCCCGCCAGCAATGCCGCCACAAGAGGCGTGTCGTGGACCGCATCGATGGTCGCCATCTTCCCGGCGTAAGGCGAAGCGGGATCAAAGAACATTTTCCAGCTGGCTTCCGGATTTTTCACCAGATCGGTGCGGTACAGAATCGAAGTATTGCCCCAGTCCCACGGCACCATCCAGACCTTGCCGTCGGCATCGACAATGCCCGGCAGTTTCTGTAGAACCGGGAACACTTGATCCCAATTCTTCAGGCGTTTTGGGTCGAGCGGCTGAATCAGCCCCGCCTGTTTCCAGCGTTCCAGCTTGTCATAGCAAGGGTGCGCCAGATCAGGATGAAAACCCGCACGGGCTTTGGACAGCGCATCGTCATCGTCGCCAAACACCGAGATATCGACCTGCCCCGGATGGGCTTTTTCGAAGTCGTCATGGAACTGCGGCAACTCGTAACCGGACCAGGTGAAATACGTCAGCTTGCCACTGTCAGCGGCCTGCGCGCCCTGCTGTAACAACGTGAAGCCCAGCGCAAACGCGCTCAACCCCAGCGCCCAGGAACGTGTATCGGTCATGCGGATTTTCATGAGACCTCCGAGCTATTTCGTAATGGAATTGGCAGAGGAACGCGTGCCACGACGCCGAAAATGCTCGGCCAGCGCAGCGAGAATCACGGAGACCACGAGGATCACCGTACCGAGCGCCATGACGCTCGGCAGTTGCTTGGGAAAGCGCAGTTGACTCCAGATGTAAATGGGCAGGGTCGGTTCGGTGCCGACGAGAAAGAACGCCACGATGAACTCGTCGAACGAGGTAATGAACGCGAGCATGAACGCCGAAATCAGCCCCGGCAGTGCCAGCGGCAACGCCACGCGACGAAACGTGGTCCATTCGTCCGCGCCCAGATCCATCGCGGCGTCTTCCAGACTGCGGGGGAACGCCGCGAAACGGCTGCGCATCACCACCACAGTGGTCGGCAGGCAAAAACACACATGGCCCACCATGATCGAACCCAGTGACGGACCCGGACCGATCAGGTTAATGCCGACCAGCAAAGCGATGCCCAACACAACGCCGGGCAACAGGATCGGCAAACGCGCCAACAGCGAAATACTTCGTGCCAGCGGTGTGCTGCGGCGCAGATCGGCATAAGCAATCAGACACCCCGCCGCGGTTGCGATGGCTGCGGCAATGCTCGCCACCATCACGCTGTTGAGCGCTGCGTTGCGCAGTCGCGGGTCGTCCAGCAGGCTTTGGTACCACTGCATGGTGAAGCCCTTGAGCGGAAACACCGGGGCAATGGAATCGTTGAACGAGAACACCGGAATCAACAGCGTCGGCAGATACAAAAACACCAGGTACGCCGCCACATAGGCCATCAACCAATGCCGGTTCAGGTAGCGGGTCATGTGCGAGTGCTCCAGCGAGTGATGATCCAGCGCACAGCGACTACGACGATGGCAATCGCGACCATGCTGATCACCGCCAGTGCCGCACCGGCAGGCCAGTCGTTGGCCTTGCCGAACTGCGCCTGAATCAACGTGCCGATCATCGAGCTGTCAGGGCCGCCGACCAGAGCGGGGGTCACGTAATCGCCCACGGTCGGGACGAACACCACTAGCGCCGCCGACAAGATCCCCGGCACTGACAGCGGCAGCACCACCCGCAGAAACCCCTGATACGGCTTCGCGCCGAGGTCGGCGGCGGCTTCGAACAGATTCTTCGGCAGGCCCTGCAGGCAGATGTACAGCGGCAGCACGGCGAATGCGGCGTAGGCATGGGCCAAGGTCACCACTACGGTGGCCGGCGTATTGAGCAGGCCGGTCAGCGGCGCGTCGGTGATACCCAGCTGCATCAGCGCCGAATTGAGCACGCCGTTGTAGGCGAGCACGATTTTCCATGCGAACACCCGCAACAGGTAACTGGTCCAGAACGGCAGCGTCACCAGAAACAGCAGCAGATGACGCCAGCGCCCAGCCCGGAATGCCAGGAAATACGCCACCGGAAATGCCAGCGCGACTGTCGAGATCGTAACAATCGCCGAGAGGACAATTGAGCGCAGCAACACCATCCGGGTCAGCGGATCGGTGAGCGCCGAAGACAGATTGTCCAGCGTGAAGGCCGGCCCGACGATCTGCCCATCGTTGACCCGCACGCTCATGTACAGCAGCAAACCCAGGGCAAACAGAATCAGCGTGCAGGTGATCAAACCGCCCGGCAGATTCAACAGCGCATCGAACAGGCGAGCACGGGAGCGACGCGGTGTGACGATAAACGGGGCAGCGGCGGGTGCTGAGGCGTCGATGCGGGTTTGAGTCATCGTTTTGCCCCCCTGGCCCTTCGCTCGATCAAGTCCTGCATACGCATGACGTTGGCCGCGAGCCGTGCGACATTGCGATGCAGGGGCGCCGCGGGCATGGCCTTGAAAGGCGTCACCGGATAAACGCTTTCGGCGGCGGGCAGGCCTTGGACCAGATCGGCGACCAATGCGCCCATCCGCGTGGCCATCGCCACCCCCCGACCGTAATAACCCAAGGCTACGGTCAAGCCCGGTTCCGGCTGGCTGAGGATCGGGATTCCGGCAGACGGCACCGCAACTCGACCGCACCAGCAATGGGTCAGCGGCGTTTGCTCAAGCATCGGGTAGATATCGAGCATTTCCCGACGAACCCGCGCCAGGTCATTGAGGTTTAACGCGTCGCGGAACGGGCCTCGGGTGCCGAGCACAAAACGGCCGTCCTGGGTTTTGCGGAAGTAGCGCAATACCCGGTAGGTGTCAGATACCGGCAATCCACCGGGTAGGACCAAGTCCCGTAGTGCTGAAGGCAGTGGCGCCGTTGCCGCCTGCAAACTCCACAGCGTGACGTAGGTATGAGGCAGCGCTGGCAACAGCGGCGAGGAATAGGCGTTGGTGGCGATGACCACCTGATCGGCTTGAATGTCGCCGTTTGCAGTGGTGACCGTCCAGCCGCCTTCAGCCCGTTTTAGTTGCAACGCAGCGCAGCGTTCAAAAATCTTCACGCCGCGCTGGCGGGCGACGGCGGCCAGACCGTGAATGTATTGATAGGGCTGTAATTGGCCGGCGCGCTTGTCAAGCAGTCCTCCGTGGTAAATCGAGGTGCCGAGTCGCTTGGCAGTGTCGCTTTTGTCGAGCATCCGCACAGCGCCGCTGCGGCTTTGCCACTGACGAGCGCGGGCCTGCAACGCAAGCAACGCGGACTCGTTGTGCGCAGCCTGAATCCAGCCGTCCTGACGCGCACCACAGTCGATGCCCAGGCGCTCAATCAGACGAAAAACATAGTCAGCGGCGCTACCCACCAGGTCCACCAATGGTTCGCCACGCGCCTCGCCAAAACGCTGAACCAACTCGTCAGGGTTGAGCTTGAGACCGGGAATCACCTGACCGCCATTGCGGCCGGACGCGCCCTCACCGATGTTCATCGCGTCGATGACGACCACCTCACCGTCATGGGCAGCATGCGAGGTCAAAGCCAGGGCGGTGGACAGTCCCGTATACCCGGCGCCAATCACTACACAACGTGCCCTGGAAGGCAGCGTTGAGCTAAATGCCTGGACCTCGGAACGCTCCTGCCAAAGACAGCTGAATACATCTGATGATGCTTTCAAGATTCACCCGTATCGATGATCGATATAGATGTAGGTATAAACGATATTGGTGATTGCGCAATGGCGCAGCTTTTGATTCGTCGTTTTCGATGTATTTAGGTCGTTATTAACGGGCAGCGGTATCGATGTTCGATATCGGAGGGGAGGTCAAACGCCTTAGATTCTGGCCGCAGGCGATAAGAGCGTGGCTTGTCCGCGATTGGCTGCGCAGCAGTCATGAAACTTTGCGCCGACGGAGTGTCAGGAGGCCCCCAAGCACAGGTTTTTACTGCCGCTGCGCGCCAGATCGCCTGCAAGCAAGGCTCCTACGCCTTCGGCAGAAGCAAATCTGCAAATACGCGGCACATGGCAATCGGCGGGTTACGCCTCCGGCAGAAGCAAATCTGCAAATACGCGGCACATGGCAACCAGCGGGTGTCGCCTTCGGCAGAAGCGGTTCGGGGACCGGGTGCAGATTGACGAAGCCAACTCGCCATGCTCTCCTACACGCCTTGTTACGGGTGCCCTTCACAGGGTGAAACGGGAAACCGGTGCGTGTCGTCGTGAAGGCGATGCAAGTCCGGCGCTGCCCCCGCAACGGTAAGCGAGTGAAGAGTCAGATCCACTGTGTCTGTCATGGCTGCAAGGCGTGCGATATGGGAAGGCGATTCTTGATGGCGGGACGCATTGCGCGCCCTGCCCCTCGCAAGCCCGGAGACCGGCCCGCAACTGACACATAACAAACCCGCGGTGGGCGGGCGCTGTTGAGTCTCTGCTGACACCTGTCAGCGGGTTTCATTGCGCTTTCCTGCTCGCTGACATTTCAGAGGGAAGCGCCATGTCGATCACCACTACCAGCCCATCCAGCACCTCCAGCACCACCGCTACGCAGACCCAACGCCTGACTGCGGCAGTCAGCGCGATGATCCTCGGCGCTTGCCTGGTTTACTTTGCCGGCTTCTCGCACATCGATGCGGTACACAACGCTGCGCACGACACCCGTCACAGCTCCGCCTTCCCTTGCCATTGAGACCTGACGCCATGTTCAAGCGTATCGCGCAAACGGCCGGGTTCACCGGGCTGCTCGCCGCCCTGCTGCTGACCTTGCTGCAAAGCTTCTGGGTCGCGCCGTTGATTCTGCAGGCCGAAACTTACGAGAAAGCGCCCGCCACACACTCCGAGTCCCACGAGCATGCCACCGGCGCCATGGTGGCCCACGAGCATGACGCCGAGGCATGGGAGCCGGAAGACGGCTGGCAGCGTGTGCTGTCTACAACTGGAGGCAATCTGGTGGTGGCGGTTGGTTTCGCGTTGATGCTTGCTGCGCTGTATACGTTGCGGGCACCAGGCAGCACTGCTCAGGGCGCACTCTGGGGGCTGGCCGGTTTTGCCGTGTTTGTATTGGCGCCGACCCTTGGCCTGCCGCCTGAGTTGCCAGGCACTGCTGCCGCTGACCTCACTCAGCGTCAGTTCTGGTGGATCGGCACTGCTGCATCCACCGCCGTTGCGCTGGCGTTGCTGGTGTTCGGTCGTCACTGGGCTTTGAAAGTCCTGGCTGTCGCAATTCTGGTCGTCCCACATGTAATTGGTGCCCCGCAGCCGGAAGTACACGCCAGCCTGGCGCCAGAAGCACTTGAAGCACAGTTCAAAATCGCCTCGCTGCTGACCAATGCGGTGTTCTGGATTGCGATGGGCGTGATTAGCGCCTGGTTGTTCCGCCGCAACAATCCTGAGCTGCATACGTCAGGGCTGCCGCACGCGGCATGAGCCACTCGGGCACTCGGCCGATCCTGGTGGTCGGCCTTGGCTGCCGGCGAGGTTGCTCAGTTGAGTCGCTGACGGCATTGATCGACGAAAGCCTTGCGCTTCAAGGCTTTGCTCTCAGCGATATAACCGCCCTCGCCTCCATTGACCTCAAGTCGGCGGAATCGGGATTGCTGGAACTGAGTGCACGGTTGGGCGTGTCGCTGGTGTTTTTCAGTGCCGAGGACTTGAGCGCGTTCGAGGGACAGCTGAGCCATCGCTCGCAGCCCGCGTTTGACGCAACGGGATGTTACGGCGTAGCGGAAAGTGCGGCGTTGGCGTTGGCCGCGCAGCTATCGACCGCCCCACCGCGTTTGCTCATCACACGCCACAAGAACAACCACGCCACCTTCGCATTGGCGGGTGCAAACCCTCTGTAGGAGCCAACTTGTTGGCGAAGCGTTATCCCGGTCGAAACGCAACGATCGCCCTCGCCAACAAGTTGGCTCCTACAGAACACATACGCTTTGGAGTTCCAATGACCGTTTTTTTCATCGGCGCAGGCCCCGGCGATCCGGAGCTGATCACCGTAAAGGGCCAACGCCTGATCCGCACTTGCCCGGTCATCATTTACGCCGGCTCCCTGGTGCCCGAGGCCGTGCTTGAGGGTCATCAGGCGGTTCACGTCACCAACAGCGCCGAATTACACCTGGAGCAGATCATCGCCTTGATGAAATCCGCTCATGAACAGGGCCAGGATGTGGCCAGGGTTCACTCTGGCGACCCGAGTTTGTATGGCGCCATTGGCGAACAGATTCGTTGTCTTCGCGAGCTGAATATCCCCTGCGAAATCATCCCCGGCGTGACGGCGACTGCTGCATGCGCCGCATTGCTTGGTACTGAACTGACGCTGCCCGACATCTCGCAAAGCGTGATTCTGACGCGCTACGCCGACAAAACTTCGATGCCCAAAGGCGAGGCGCTCGGTGATCTGGCGCAGCACAAGGCAACGATGGCCATTCATTTGGGCGTGAACAATCTGGGCAAGATCATTGCAGAACTGACCCCGTACTACGGCGCCGATTGCCCGATTGCGGTGGTTCACCGCGCCAGTTGGCCGGATCAGGATTGGGTGACGGGAACGCTGGCGGACATTGAGGCGAAGGTGCAGGAGAAGGGTTTTCGGCGTACGGCGCTGATTCTGGTCGGGCGAGTACTGGGCAATGAAGTGTTCAGTGAATCATCGCTGTACCGCGCCGGGCATGCGCATCTCTTCAGGCCCTGAACGGCCCGGTGATGACTGTAGGAGCGAACTTGTTCACGAGGCGTCGTACCTGACACACCACATCAAGCGCTCGCCAACAAGTTGGCTCCTACAGTGGGGTATTTCCCCACAAAAAAGCCCCGAACCAGTCGGGGCTTTTTGCTGAAACGCTGACCACGTCAGTAGTAGGCGTTTTCTTTTTGCGTGTGGTCGGTTACATCACGTACCGCGGTCAGCTCGGGGATGCGTTCGAGCAACGTGCGCTCGATGCCTTCCTTGAGTGTCACGTCGGCCTGACCGCAACCCTGACAACCGCCACCAAATTGCAGCACGGCAATGTTGGCGTCGTCTTCTTCAACCACATCGATCAGGCTGACCTGACCCCCATGGCTGGCAAGCCCTGGGTTGATCTCGGTTTGCAGGTAGTAGTTGATGCGTTCGTTGATCGGGCTTTCGGCGTTGACCATGGGTACTTTGGCGTTTGGCGCCTTGATGGTCAGCTGACCGCCCATACGGTCGGTGGCGTAATCGACAACGGCGTCATCCAGAAACGCTTCACTGAAGGAGTCGATCCAGGCAGTGAAGCTTTTCAGACCGATGGCCTTGTCTTCGGATTTCTCTTCGCCCGGCTTGCAGTAAGCAATGCAGGTTTCAGCGTATTGGGTGCCAGGCTGGGTAATAAACACGCGGATGCCGATGCCCGGGGTGTTCTGCTTTTCCAGCAGGTCAGCCAGATAATCGTGGGCGGCATCAGTAATAGTAATAGCGGTCATGAAAATTCCTCGCAGACGTGGCCGGAGTTTACGCCAATCCCAGGCAACTGACAAAGTCCTAGCATTGCACTCAGGTAAAGAGTCCGACAGAAGCGAATCAGGAATACGCAGCTTCCTTCGCCAATCGTCGATTATCCAGCCAGCCTTTCATGCGGCGATACAAACCCTTCTCAATAACCTCGTAACTGGCCCAGGCGCCTAGGGCAATCACCGGCACACACACGGCAAAAACCGCGTAAGGATTGAAGCCATACCGCTCGGTCAGCAACCACCCGCCGTACAACACCAACACGTGCAGCAAGTACACGGAGTACGAGCAATCGCCCATGGTTTTCAGGAAACGGTTTCCCCGGAAATACGGTTCCAGCGATATGCACGCCACCACGATCACTGCGCTCGGCAGCCCCCAGTTGATGATGCGAGTGCTCGGCTCCAGCTCGTTGATGGTGAACAACGCACCCGCGATGGCCAGCACCGGTATCCACAGACGCTGACTGATCCAGCCACGGCGGTAGACCATGCCGATGCCGATACCCAGCAGGAACTCATAAACGATGTCGTTGGCGTAAAAGCGGCTGATGAGCCCGGAGCGTCCGAGCACATCGCTCACAGCAAACAGCGCGGCGGCGATGATCAACGGCCGATGGCGCTGCTGGAACAGAAAGACCATCGAGAACAGCACGTAGAACAGCATTTCGTAGTTCAGGGTCCAGCCCACGTTTAGCGTCGGGTACAGCCCGTAGCCGCCCGGATTTTCCGAAGGGATGAATAACAGCGAAAGCATGAAGCTCTGCCAATCGACCACCTGATGCGGCAGTAATGGGCTTGCGACCAGCACCAGCAGGCCCATTACTACGGTATACAGCCAATAAGCGGGAACGATGCGAATAATGCGGTTGAGCATGAAGTGGCCGACGGGCATGTCTTTGTCCAGGGTAGACAGATAGATGACCAGACCGCTGATGACGAAGAAGATGTCGACGCCGACGGCGCCCTTGGACGTGAAAAACTCACCCAGCGGACCGCTTGGGTGGAAGTCGAAGAAAATCTGCATGAAGTGATGACACACAACGGCCCACGCGGCGAGTGCCCGCAGGGCTTGAACCGAAATCAACATCGCTAACCTCTTGTTGCCTACGCTGGAAACCACGACCCAAGACCCTCGAAATGAGGCAAATTTCAGGACGACTCGCAGCTTCCGACTGCCATAAGTTTGAAAAGGTTCGCGCGGTCTGACGGGGTGTCTAATGGCGGCAGGCCATGTTTTACAAGGGATTTCGGCCCATGCGCAGCGTACGCGGGGTGATGAATGAACCACAGAAGCACGCAATTATTTGACCGAGCACAACCCGTGGGAGCGGACCTGTCCGCGAAGAGGCCGTGGCATTCCTGTACATCTTCAGCCTCAGAAACATAGTCTTCGCGGACAGGTCTGCTCCCACAAATCCGCCGCAATCGCCGATGACAGCGGCAATCAAAGGTTCTCATACCGATTCATGTCCAGCACCCCCGCTTCCTGCGGCTCGGTCTCCTGAATGTAGCGGTCCAGGTCATGGAAGTAGGTCCAGAACAACGGGTGGCTGCGCCGCACGCCCCAACGCTCGACAATCTTCTCGAACGCCTCTTTGTGACGTGCCTGTTCCATCGCGTCGACAAACGCCGTCACTTCATTAGCTGGCACGTTGAACATGAAGTTGGGATAGCTGCTGAGCACCCCCGGATAGATCGTCAGCGTGTCCAGCCCCGGTTGATAGCGATAGTCTTCCCCCATCAGGAACGCGACATTACTGTGGGCCCGGTTGCGCAGCAGGCTGTAGACGATGCGTTTGCCGCTGCCGTCCTGTATCCGCAGCATGGTCGCCTCAGGCAAGTAGTCGATCACTTTCAAGCCGGCTGCCGGACGCGACGTCAAGCGACTCAGGCTTTGCTCGACGTCGCTGAATACCGGGCCAATGCCCTGACGCGAACAGTAGGCTCCGCTGCAACGATTGATCGGATCGGGCGCCACGTTGAGCGTCCCCACCCGCTCCAGCAGCTTGCGCTCGAAGTCGCGCTTGGGGTCTTTCTCGTCCAGTTTGATCCCGGTTGGCGTGTCGTCGTCGATGCTTTGGTAATCCAGCCACATCTTCACTTTGCCGCCGTTCTGGTACCAGTCGCCAAGAATCTCATCGCGCTTGTCGGCCGGCATCAGACGCAGGAAATTCATCTCTGCACCGTTGCGGATCAGGTCGAAATACAACCGGGTCTGCACTTGATGGGACACGTTGCCATAGACGTCAAAGTTGACCGCCAACTGGTAATAGGTGCGCTCGATCAGCGGGAAATCGAACAGCCACACCGAATTTGGCAAATCGCCTATCAGGCCCTTGTTGACCGAGGCGCTGTCGAAGTGACGGAAAATGGTCAGCAGCGCATTGTCATTGCCCGCCCACAGCGTTGCCCAACCCGGCGGTGGCATGTCTGCGTAGGTGTCACTGCGCAGTTCTTCATACTCATTGCGCTTGTCGCGGTAGTCGTGCCACAGCGTCAGTACGCTGCCGACATCATCATCCTGCCCTGGCATGGCCAACAGCGGCGTGGCCTTGGCGCGATAGGCGGCATCGGTGATGTAGCGGTCGTGAGCCGGTTCCTGAAACAACGCCCAGAAGTGGTCGCGAATCACGTCCGTGGCAATCTGCCCGCGACACACCGGGCCGCGAATGAAGGTGCGCACGAAGAACTCGGCGTTATCGAGCATGAATTGATAACGCGCGACCGCCGGGATTTCCTTGAACGTATCGAACGGGTTGGCGCGACGTTGCGGTCCATATCCCGGCAAAGAATCAGCATGCCAGTTGCCGCTGTAAAACAGCTGTATGACCCGCGCGAGTTTTTTCGGGCCCATGGGATAGGTGATGTGGGTCTTGTGCACGATCACGCCTTGCACCGGCATCAATCGGTAGTAGAGCGCCGAACCCGGATCATCGTCGGGGCGGCGGGTGGCGATCAGATCGACCGGCTGACCGCTCGGCGTGCGTGATCGCACCCACTGAAAGAAATGCCCCGGCTCGCCGCCCTCGAAATAAATATGCGCCAGGAACAAATGCTCATAAAGCCAGCGCCCGACCAGGGCTTCGGTGGAGCCGGGACGGTTGAGCAGCCCCTCCCACTGAGCGATTTGCGCCGCTTCGCCGGTGCTTGGCTGAACGGGCATCTGGTCAACCGGCGCGCCAGCGGTCAGCCACTGCTGCAAGGTCTGGTACTGCGCATCGGTCAGCCCGGTGACGGCCAGCGGCATGCCCTCTTTGGGGTGAGTGTGTTTATAGCCGTCGAACTCGGCGGGCATCGGGCACATGTTTTCCCGGTTCAGGCCCAGCACAATGTCGTCGGGGAGTTTGGCGTTGGGCACCAGCGGCGTGCTGTGGCCCAGCTCCAGCATGCGCGCCATCAATGCCGCCTGATTGCTCTGGCCATCGAGTACTGAATAAAAGCCTTTGCGGCGCCAGGCGTCTGGGCCCTCGGCGTCGTAGAAAATCCGCGTCGGCGCAATGGCCTCGCCGCGATCACCGTTGTAAACCGGGACTTTGGATGCTCCGCGCACCGCACCTTCAGCGCTGCCCAGGTTGAGCTGGCAGGCTGCGTCGTTACAGGCGTGGCAGGCGACGCACTTCTCGGTGAAGATCGGTTGAATGTCCCGGCTGTAGGAAATAGCAGAATGGGTTTCTGGCGGCAGCGCCAGCGCCGGGACACTGAACGCGAGAACCATGAGTACGACGAGCAAGCGATGCAACATGGAACGTGCGTCCTGAAATGAAAAACGGGGTAATTCTAACTGCGGCAAGCGGCTATCAACATGAGCAGAATTCATGTAAATCCTCGAGCGGTTTAAATCGGCGCAGGTTTGCTATCATTTCGCGCTTCTCGTTACCGCTTATTTCCAGCTTTTCTTCATCCGGGTAGACCTATGTCAGATCGTAGCGCGCGTCTTCAAGCACTCCAGCAAGCTCTCAAAGAGCGGATCCTGATCCTCGACGGCGGCATGGGCACCATGATCCAGAGCTATCGGCTGGAAGAAGAAGACTACCGTGGCAAACGTTTTGCCGACTGGCCGAGCGATATCAAGGGCAACAACGACCTGCTGATCCTGACGCGCCCGGACGTCATTGGCGCCATCGAGAAGGAATACCTGGACGCTGGCGCCGACATTCTCGAGACCAACACCTTCAACGCCACTCAGGTGTCGCAGGCCGACTACGGCATGGAAGCGCTGGTGTATGAACTGAACGTCGAAGGCGCCCGCCTGGCCCGTAAAGTGGCCGACGCCAAAACCCTCGAGACCCCGGACAAGCCACGCTTTGTCGCTGGCGTGCTCGGCCCGACCAGCCGCACGTGCTCGCTGTCGCCGGACGTCAACAACCCCGGCTACCGCAACGTCACTTTCGATGAGCTGGTCGAGAACTACACCGAAGCCACCAAAGGCCTGATCGAAGGCGGCGCGGACCTGATCCTGATCGAAACAATTTTCGACACACTGAACGCCAAAGCGGCGATCTTCGCGGTACAGGGTGTGTTCGACGAGGTGGGCTTCGAGCTGCCGATCATGATTTCCGGCACCATCACCGACGCCTCTGGCCGCACGCTTTCCGGCCAGACTACCGAAGCGTTCTGGAACTCCGTGAGCCATGCCAAGCCGATTTCCGTCGGCCTGAACTGTGCGCTGGGCGCCAGCGAATTGCGCCCTTATCTGGAAGAGCTGTCGAACAAGGCCAGCACCCACATTTCGGCGCACCCCAACGCCGGTCTGCCCAATGAGTTCGGTGAGTACGACGAGGCGCCGAACCAGACCGCCGCCGTGATTGAGGAATTCGCCCAAAGCGGCTTCCTCAATATCGTCGGCGGTTGCTGCGGCACCACGCCTGCGCACATCAAGGCCATCGCCAATGCGGTAAAAGGCTATACGCCGCGAGTGATTCCGGACATCCCTAAGGCGTGTCGCCTGTCGGGGCTGGAGCCGTTCACCATTGATCGCAGCTCGCTGTTCATCAACGTCGGCGAGCGCACCAACATCACCGGCTCCGCCCGCTTCGCCCGCCTGATCCGTGAAGACAATTACACCGAAGCCCTGGAAGTCGCTTTGCAGCAGGTTGAAGCCGGCGCTCAGGTGATCGACATCAACATGGACGAGGGCATGCTGGATTCGAAGAAGGCCATGGTGACCTTCCTCAACCTGATTGCTGGCGAGCCGGACATCTCCCGCGTGCCGATCATGATCGACTCCTCGAAATGGGAAGTGATCGAAGCCGGCCTCAAGTGCATCCAGGGCAAGGGCATCGTCAACTCGATCAGCATGAAAGAAGGCGTCGAGCAGTTCATCCATCACGCCAAGCTGTGCAAACGCTATGGCGCGGCGGTGGTGGTGATGGCGTTCGACGAACAGGGCCAGGCCGACACCGAGGCGCGTAAGAAAGAGATCTGCAAGCGCTCTTACGACATTCTGGTCAATGAGGTGGGCTTCCCGCCGGAAGACATCATCTTTGACCCGAACATCTTCGCCATCGCCACCGGCATCGAAGAGCACAACAACTACGCGGTCGATTTCATCAATGCCTGCGCCTATATCCGCGATCACCTGCCCCACGCGCTGACGTCCGGCGGTGTGTCTAACGTGTCGTTCTCGTTCCGCGGCAACAACCCGGTGCGCGAGGCGATTCACTCGGTGTTCCTGCTGTACGCGATACGCAACGGCCTGAGCATGGGCATCGTCAACGCCGGGCAGCTGGAGATCTACGACCAGATCCCGGCCGAGCTGCGCGACGCCGTGGAAGACGTGGTCCTCAATCGCACGCCCGAAGGCACCGAAGCGCTGCTGGCCATCGCCGACAAGTACAAGGGCGACGGCAGCGTCAAGGAAGCGGAAACCGAAGAATGGCGCGGCTGGGAGGTCAACAAGCGCCTCGAGCACGCGTTGGTCAAGGGCATCACTACGCACATCGTCGAGGACACTGAAGAGTCGCGACTGACGTTCAAGCGCCCGATCGAAGTCATCGAAGGCCCGCTGATGTCGGGCATGAACATCGTCGGCGACCTGTTCGGCTCGGGGAAAATGTTCCTGCCGCAGGTGGTGAAATCCGCCCGAGTGATGAAGCAGGCGGTCGCGCACTTGATCCCGTTCATCGAAGAAGAGAAAGGCGACAAACCGGAGGCCAAGGGCAAGATCCTCATGGCCACGGTCAAGGGCGACGTACACGACATCGGCAAGAACATCGTCGGCGTGGTGCTGGGCTGTAACGGCTACGACATCGTCGACCTGGGCGTGATGGTACCGGCGGAGAAGATCCTGCAGGTCGCCAAAGAGCAGAAGTGCGACATCATCGGGCTGTCTGGCCTGATCACTCCTTCGCTGGACGAAATGGTGCATGTTGCGCGCGAGATGCAGCGTCAGGATTTCCATCTGCCGCTGATGATCGGTGGCGCCACCACTTCCAAAGCGCACACGGCGGTGAAGATCGAGCCCAAGTACAGCAACGACGCGGTGATTTACGTCACCGACGCCTCCCGTGCCGTGGGTGTGGCGACGCAGTTGCTGTCCAAGGAATTGAAGCCTGCGTTCATCGAAAAGACCCGTCTGGAATACGTCGAAGTGCGCGAACGCACCTCGGCCCGCAGCGCACGCACCGAGCGCTTGAGCTACGGCGCGGCGATTGCCAAGAAGCCGCAGTTCGATTGGGCCAGCTACACGCCGGTCAAGCCGACGTTCACGGGCGCCAAGGTGCTGGAAGACATCGACCTGAACGTGCTGGCCGAGTACATCGACTGGACGCCGTTCTTTATTTCCTGGGACCTGGCCGGTAAATACCCGCGCATTCTGACTGATGAAGTGGTGGGTGAAGCGGCCACCGCGTTGTTCCATGATGCCCAGGAACTGCTGCGCAAGCTGATCGACGAGAAGCTGATTCGCGCCCGTGCGGTGTTTGGTTTCTGGCCGACCAATCAGGTGGATAACGACGACCTCGAAGTCTACGGCGACGACGGCCAGCCGCTGACGAAGCTGCACCATTTGCGCCAGCAGATCATCAAGACCGACGGCAAGCCAAACTTCTCGCTGGCGGACTTCGTTGCGCCTAAAGAAAGCGGCGTGACTGATTACATCGGCGGTTTCATCACCACGGCCGGGATCGGCGCTGAAGAGGTGTCCAAGGCGTATCAGGACGCCGGCGATGATTACAACGCGATCATGGTCAAGGCACTGGCTGATCGCTTGGCGGAAGCTTGTGCGGAATGGCTGCACCAGCAAGTGCGTAAAGAGTATTGGGGCTACGCCCAGGACGAGACGCTGGACAACGACGACCTGATCAAAGAGAAATACTTGGGCATCCGCCCTGCCCCCGGTTACCCGGCCTGCCCGGATCATACCGAGAAGGCGCAGCTGTTTGATCTGCTGGATCCGACCCAAGGCGACGGCAAACCCGGCGTCAGCGGAGTGTTCCTCACCGAGCACTACGCGATGTTCCCGGCGGCAGCCGTCAGCGGCTGGTACTTCGCCCATCCACAGGCGCAGTACTTTGCGGTGGGCAAGGTCGACAAGGACCAGGTGGAAAGCTACAACGCCCGCAAACAGCAAGAAATGCGTGTGACCGAACGCTGGCTGGCGCCCAATCTTGGGTATGACGAGTAAGCGCTGGGACAGGTCTTCATGATCCGCGGCATGCCGACGATCCTGTAGGAGCCAACTTGTTGGCGAGCGATTGACGCGGTGTGTCAGGCACACCGCGCGCGCAGGTTTTGCTGCTGCTGCGCGGCAGATCGCCTGCAAGCAAGGCTCCTACGGGCTCCGCCCAGAAGCAAAATCTAGCGCCAGATCGCGAACAAGTCCGCGCCTGCCGGGTTAGCCCGACTATCCTCCAGAGACCACACAATCCTGGGAGGACGCATGCAATCTCCACCCAATCCCGACGACCAACCCGACGGAAAACCCCCGACCTTCTGGCAGATGCTGCACAGCGTCATGGCGGCGGCGTTCGGCGTTCAGAGCGGCAAGAACCGAACGCGGGATTTCACCCACGGCAAGCCATCGCACTTTGTGTTCATGGGATTGCTGTTCACGGTGGTGTTTGCGCTGGGGTTGTTCGCCATTGTGCAGTTGGTGATTCACTTCGCCACCTGACAGCAGCCAGCACGGTCAGTGTGTGGCATTGGCAGGCAAAAACGGCGATTCGCTGCCCTCGGGACTATGACCTTGCAGGTATTGCCGAACATCGATCCCGTAATCATCACGCAGATTGGCGCTCATGTAGTTCATCACATCGCGCCGCTCCTTGAGTTGCAGCGACCGTACGCGTATGTCACCGATACGCCGACGCGTAAGCGGGTCTGCCTCGTCGTAGTCGTGCAGCAGCACCAACGCCCATCCGCCGAGGGTGAAATGGCCGCCGACCACGACGTTCAGGCGCTCTTCCAGTTGGGCTTGCAGCGCTGCGGTTGAATCGTTGATCGCACCAAACAGCACGTCCTTGCCCGGTTGCTTGCCAAACGCTCTTGCCGCATCCATCGCGCCGAACGCCATCAGGTCGTTCGCGGCCCACACCAGTGTCACTTTGGGATAACGCTTGAGCAGCATCAGCGCCTGCTCCTCGGCCCGATCGCGCCGCCAGCCGCCCAGCACAACCTGACGCAGACGCACGTTCGGATGCTCGGCCAGCGCTCTGAGCATGCCCTTTTCCCGCAGCAGGGAAACCGGTGTGCCGTTGGTGCCGGAAAAGGCCAGCATTTCCACTGGCTCCCCTGACGCTGATGCCGGGTGTAGCTCGATCAGCCGGCTGGCTAACAGGTAACCGCCCTCCTCGTCATTGCCGACCAGGCTACCTAGAAAGTCGGGATAACCCTTATTCAGGTCTCCAAGAATTGCTAACTGGTTGGCGGTGAGGGTGTTGTTGACGGCCATCAATTTAACGCCGCTACCCACCGACAGCCGCAGAACTTCGGGCGCGACATTGAGTTCGTTGGAAAACACCAAATAGTCCGGACGGTCAACGCCCTGCAGCGCATCGCGGGCATAACCCAGCAAGAGTCGGGTGTCGCGGTTGGTGTAGTAGATGTGCAGGTTCATGCCCAGTCTGTCGGCAGCCGCCTGCATGAAGCGCGAGTAGCTCGACCAATACGGATCAGGCGCAGCGCCGGGATTAAGAAACACCACCGAGGCCCCCCAGGAACAACTCACCCACACATTTCCCGCCAGGAGCAGGCAACAGGCCAACAGTTGGCTTACGCGCATCGAGCTTGATCACCTTAAAATATGAACGTCGCCGATCCGGCCTTCCCATTAGAAGGTATCGGCGAAGTGCTCGATAACTTGCATCCCAGGTTCAGGTTTAGGGCATTTATTGGTGGCTGACCCAAAACACTGCGGTCCCCACCACCAGCACGATGATGAAGAAGATGGCCCAGGCATCGACATGGCTGTCGGATTTGGCAGTTTTAGGATGATTCCTCATTGCATCGCCTCTTGTCGGTTCTTATTGGTGATTGCAGATGAAAGCGACCTACACGGTTGACGTTGGCCCCGTCCTGAGTAAAGTCGAGGCTTCTCCATATCACAAGTGTGGTTAAGACGGCTGGCATCAGCGCTTAGCACTTTTGGTTCTTTGCATATATTCAAACTCTACTTTTGCGCATAACTAAAAACGGGTATCTTCCACCGGCTCCGTTGGGAGTGCGCGGCCGTGCGCGCAGATTTGTTAAGCGGTCTGAAACAGCGGGTGCCAACGCATCGCGTTTCAGCCCGCCCAAGCAGTGAACCGCCTGAGAACAGGACCACCATGTACGTATACGACGAGTACGACCAGCGGATCGTCGAGGACCGCGTCAAGCAGTTCCGAGATCAGACCCGCCGCTACCTGGCCGGGGAGCTGAGCGAAGAAGAATTCCGCCCGCTTCGCCTGCAAAACGGCCTTTATATCCAACGCTTCGCGCCGATGCTGCGCGTCGCAGTCCCCTACGGCCAATTAACCTCGCGTCAGACACGGATGCTGGCGAAGATCGCCCGTGACTACGACAAGGGCTACGCGCACGTCAGCACCCGCCAGAACGTGCAGTTCAACTGGCCTGCGGTTGAAGATATCCCCGACATTCTCGCTGAACTGGCCACCGTGCAAATGCACGCGATCCAGACCAGCGGCAACTGCCTGCGCAACGTCACTACCGATCAGTTTGCCGGTGTAGCGGCTGACGAGGTGATCGATCCGCGTCCGTGGTGTGAAATCGTCCGTCAATGGACGACCTTCCATCCGGAATTTGCTTACCTGCCGCGCAAATTCAAAATCGCCATCAATGGCTCCAGCACTGACCGTGCGGCCATCGAAGTGCACGATATCGGCCTTGAGCCGGTGTTCAATGCATCGGGCGAGCTGGGTTTCCGCGTGCTGGTGGGTGGCGGTCTTGGCCGTACCCCGGTGGTCGGCGCGTTCATCAATGAGTTCCTGCCATGGAAGGATTTGCTGAGCTATCTGGACGCCATCCTGCGGGTTTATAACCGCTACGGCCGTCGTGACAACAAGTACAAGGCGCGGATCAAGATCCTTGTCAAAGCGCTCACGCCTGAAGTGTTCGCCGAAAAAGTCGAAGCCGAGATGGCGCACCTGCGCGGCGGTCAGACCACGCTGACCGAAGCGGAAGTCGAGCGCGTTGCCAAGCACTTCGTCGATCCTGACTACAAGGCGTTGAGCGATTACAGCGCCGAACTGGCCAAGCTCGATAAAGAGCAGCCCGGTTTCGCCCGCTGGCGGTCGCGTAACGTCCTGGCCCATAAGAAGCCGGGTTACGCGGCAGTCACCCTGTCGTTGAAACCGACCGGCGTTGCGCCAGGCGATGCGACCGACAAACAATTGGACGGCATCGCCGACCTGGCCGATCGCTACAGCTTCGGCCAGCTGCGCACCTCCCACGAGCAGAACATCATTCTGGCGGACGTCGAGCAGAGCCAGTTGTTCACCATGTGGGGTGAATTGCGCGAGCAAGGTTTCGCGACGCCGAACATTGGCCTGCTGACCGACATCATCTGCTGCCCTGGCGGCGATTTCTGCTCGCTCGCCAACGCCAAGTCGATCCCGATTGCCGAATCCATCCAGCGCCGTTTCGACGACCTGGATTACCTGTTCGACATCGGCGAGCTGGACCTGAACATCTCCGGCTGCATGAACGCGTGCGGTCACCACCACGTCGGCCATATCGGCATTCTGGGCGTGGACAAGAAAGGCGAAGAGTTCTATCAGGTGTCGCTGGGTGGCAGTGCCAGCCGTGACGCAAGCCTGGGCAAGATTCTCGGCCCGTCGTTCGCGCAGGATGTCATGCCGGATGTGATCGAGAAGCTGATCGACGTCTACGTTGAAAAACGTACCGAAGACGAGCGCTTTATCGACACTTTCCAGCGTATCGGCATCGACCCTTTCAAGGAGCGCGTCTATGCAGCGAATCATTAAGAACAACGCAGTCATCGACGAGTCCTGGCACCTGCTGCCCAAGGACACGACCCTCGACGGCCTCTCAAACTGCGACGACCTGATCGTGCCGTTGGCGTTATGGCGCGAACATGCTCACGCGCTCAAAGCCCGCGACGGCGGCCTGGGTGTGTGGCTGGACGCCGATGAAGAAGCCGAAGAAATCGGTGAAGACGCCAACCAGTTCCAGGTCATTGCCCTGAACTTCCCGGCGTTCACCGATGGCCGCAGCTACTCCAACGCTCGACTGCTGCGTGATCGCTACGGCTTCAAGGGCGAATTGCGGGCCATCGGCGACGTGTTGCGCGACCAGTTGTTCTATCTGCACCGCTGTGGCTTTGATGCCTTCGCGATTCGCGCCGACAAAGACCCGTACGAAGCGCTGGAAGGCTTGAAGGACTTCTCGGTGACGTATCAGGCTGCGACCGATGAGCCTTTACCGTTGTTCCGCCGGCGTTGATCGTTAGCTGACACGCGAAAAACAAAAAGCCCCGGTTTCGTGAGAAGCCGGGGCTTTTTTGTGGCTCAAACGCTTCACATCGTTCTTTCGATGTGCACACGGTCAATGTAGGAGCTGCCCAAGGCTGCGATTACGGTGTGTCAGACATATTGCATCGCAGCCTCGCGCGCTCGTCAGCGCCTACAAGAGCCGTGTGTTAATCACCAAAACCGCTGCTGGGTCAAACGCGACCACCAACTGGTGACTAAACGATCCACCGAGCTCGTCGCTGCCAGCCCTACCCGCTCCTGCAAACTCTTGCGTTCGGCGTAGTGCAGGTGGAAGACCTCAGCGGTTTTGGCACGCTCTGACAGATATTCATCACTGGTCTTCAGCTCATCGACCAGCTGTTTGTCCAGCGCCGCCATCCCCAGCCACACTTCACCGGTCGCCACTTCATCGATCTGCAACTGCGGGCGATAACTGGCGACGAAGTTCTTGAACAGCTCGTGGGTGATGTCCAGATCCTGCTGAAATTTCTCGCGGCCCTTGTCAGTGTTTTCGCCAAACACGGTCAGCGTGCGCTTGTATTCACCGGCAGTCAGCACTTCGAAATCAATGTCGTGCTTCTTCAACAGGCGGTTGACGTTGGGCAGTTGAGCCACAACGCCAATGGAGCCGAGGATCGCAAACGGCGCGCTGATGATCCGCGTCCCGATGCAGGCCATCATGTAGCCGCCGCTCGCGGCGACCTTGTCGATGCAGATGGTCAGCGGAATCCCGGCCTGACGAATTCGCGCAAGTTGGGAAGATGCCAAGCCGTAGCTGTGAACCATGCCGCCGCCGCTTTCCAGACGCAGGACCACTTCGTCCTTGGGAGTGGCGAGGGTCAGCAGCGCGGTGATTTCGTGGCGCATGCTTTCGGTGGCCGAGGCTTTGATGTCGCCATCGAAATCCAGCACGTACACCCGGGATTTGCCGTCGGCTTTTTGCTTGCCCTGCTTGGCCTCTTTTTTCAGGGTCTTGGCTTGCTCCTTACGCAGGACCTTCAGTCGCTCCTTATCCAGCAGCGACTGCTCCAGACGCTCGCGCAGGCCCTTGTAGAAATCGTTGAGTTTGACCACCTGCAACTGACCGCCGCCGCGACGACGACCCCGGCCGCGCATGGATGCAATGGCAACCAGCACCACGACAATCGCGATCACCAAGGTGACCGTTTTGGCCAGAAAGCTGGCGTAATCAGACAGAAACTCCACAGATGCTCCTTACAGACAGTTCAAACAGACATGGCGGGCCATAAAGACAAGCTCGCAAGTGGGCTCAGCATACCGGCGCGCCCTGCAGCGAGCCAGCGACGTCAGGCTCAAAGATCCTCACAAAGCACGATTCAAACGAGCGTATGTTTTTTCATTGACAGACCCCACACCGTCCTCATAACCTCCCAGCACTTTCACCGTACCGGGCGACGCGGACGTGGGCAGCATCTATCTGATACGACATGGCCAGGCCTCCTTTGGTGCAGACGATTACGACGTGCTGTCGCCCAACGGTTATCGTCAGGCTCAAGTGCTCGGCGCACACCTGGCTGAACTGGGCCTGAGGTTTGATCGCTGCATCGCTGGCAGCCTTTTGCGCCAGCAGAACACCGCACAAACTGCCCTTGCGCAATTCACGCAGCAAGGCCTCCCGACGCCCCGTCTGGAAACCGACCCTGCGTTCAATGAGTTCGATGCCGAAGCCGTAATTCGTGCACTGCTGCCGGCCATGCTGCCCGACGAGCCCGACGCCCTGGAAGTGATGCGCAACGTCGCGCATAACCGCGCAGAATTCCAGCGCCTGTTCGCCTTGATCATCGGCCGCTGGCTGGGCGGCGAGCACGACACCCCAGCGCTGCAAAGCTGGCTGGCGTTCGCTGCACAGGTCAAATCCGGACTGGACAGCATTCTCGACAACGCCGGCTCCAATGATCGCATCGCCGTGTTCACCTCCGGCGGCACGATCACTGCCCTGCTGCACCTGATCACGCAAATGCCCGCTGCACAGGCCTTTGAACTCAACTGGCAAATCGTCAACACCTCGCTCAACCACCTGAAGTTCCGGGGTCGCGAGGTGTCACTGGCTTCCTTCAACAGTCACGCGCATTTGCAACTGATGAAGGCGCCGGAGCTCATCACCTACCGCTGAGCCCGGCCAATCGCACCTTCAAGGTGCCAGCACTCACTCTAAAAAGGACTCCACCATGACTTCCGTAGCCGACGCCGTTCAATCCATGAAAGCCAAGTTCAACCCAAGTGCCGCTGCGGGCCTGGACCTGGTTTTCGGTTTCCGTATCGACGACACCAAAAACTTCTCCCTGATCGTCAAGGACAGCACTTGCGAGCTGCAGGAAGGCGAAAACCCTGACGCACAAGTGACGCTGGTCATGGACGGCGAAACCCTGGAAGGGATCGTCAGCGGCGAAACCGACGGCATGCAGGCGTTCATGGCCGGCAAGCTGCGCGCTGAAGGCGACATGATGCTGGCGATGAAACTGAGCGAATTGTTCCCGGCATAAGCACGCTCCCGCAATTGCCCATGAAACCGAAGCCTCCGGGCTTCGGTTTTTTTTTGCTCTATGGTGGGTAAAAGACGCTGATCAAAGCCACTGATTGACCCGTAACACGCTCACCAATAACGCCGCTTAGCGCTTGTGACCCGAGCTGTACGCGCATTAGATTAGTCAATGATACTGGCCATCCATAATAATTAGCAGGGATAAGCATGGCGCTCAATGACCCGTCCATTCAGGTCAGATCCGGCGAAGAACTCGACGCGGCTCTGATCGATCCTTACCTCAAATCCCACATCCCAGGGTTAAGCGGCACCCCTGAAATCAGTCAGTTCCCCGGTGGCGCGTCGAACCTCACCTACTTGTTGAAATACACCGATCAAGAGCTGGTACTGCGTCGCCCGCCGTTCGGCCACAAGGCAAAATCAGCCCACGACATGGGCCGCGAGTTTCGCATCCTCAACCAGCTCAAAGACGCATTCCCGTACTGTCCGAAAGCCTACGTGCACTGCACCGACGAATCGCTGATTGGCGCCGAGTTCTACGTGATGGAGCGCGTCAACGGCATCATTCTTCGCTCCGATTTGCCGCCAGAGCTGAACCTGGACGCCCGGCAGACCGAGGCCCTGTGCAAAAGCTTCATCGACAGGCTGGTGGATCTGCATCAGGTCGATTACGTGGCCTGCGGGCTTGGCGATCTGGGCAAACCCCAGGGTTACGTCGAGCGACAGATTCGCGGCTGGACCGAGCGCTACGAAAAAGCGCGCACGCCAGACGCGCCGAGCTGGGAGAAAGTCGCGGCGTGGCTCGATATAAAACAACCGCCCGATCACCCTGATTCAAGCCTGGTTCACAACGATTACCGCTTCGACAACGTGATTCTCGACCCGGGCAACCCGATGCAGATCATCGGCGTGCTGGATTGGGAACTGACGACCTTGGGCGATCCGTTGATGGACCTGGGCAACAGTCTGGCCTACTGGATTCAAGCCGACGACCCCGCCCCCGTGCAATTGATGCGCCGCCAGCCCAGCCATGCGCCGGGGATGCTCACCCGCGAACAGTTCGTGGCGTATTACGCCGAACGCGCAGGCGTTCAGATCGACAATTTCGACTTCTACTACACCTATGGACTGTTCCGTCTGGCGGGCATCGTCCAGCAGATCTATTACCGGTTTTTCCATGGCCAGACCCAGGACAAACGCTTTGCTCAGTTCATTCACATGAACAAGCTGCTGGAACACATGGCCTTGCAGGTGATCGATCGCTCCAGGCTGTGAACGTGACGCCCCATCCTTTTTGCTTGCGGATCAACAGGAAGACAGCATGTCCAAGACTCAATTGTTCGACCTCGACGGCAAGATCGCCTTCGTTTCCGGCGCCAGCCGCGGCATCGGCGAGGCCATTGCGAAACTGCTCGCCCAGCAAGGCGCCCATGTCATCGTTTCCAGCCGCAGGATCGACGGCTGCCAGCATGTGGCTGACGCAATCATCGCGGACGGCGGCAAGGCCACCGCCATCGCCTGCCACATCGGTGAAATGGAGCAGATCACCAGCACCTTTGCGCAGATCCGCGAGCAGTTCGGGCGTCTGGACATTCTGGTGAATAACGCCGCGACCAATCCGCAGTTCTGCAACGTGCTGGACACCGATCTCGGCGCGTTTCAGAAGACTGTTGACGTGAACATTCGCGGCTACTTCTTCATGTCGGTGGAAGCCGGCAAGCTGATGCGTGAACACGGCGGCGGCAGCATCATCAACGTGGCGTCGATCAACGGCGTGTCACCGGGCGACTTCCAGGGCATCTACTCGATGACCAAGGCGGCGGTGATCAACATGACCAAAGTGTTCGCCAAGGAATGCGCGCAGTTCGGGATTCGCTGCAACGCGCTGTTGCCGGGTCTGACCGACACCAAATTCGCTTCGGCACTGGTCACCAACGAGACAATCCTCAAGACCGCGCTGATGCAGATTCCGCTCAAGCGTGTGGCTGCGCCGAGCGAAATGGCCGGCGCGGTGCTGTACCTGGCCAGTGAGGCGTCGAGCTATACGACGGGCGTGGCGTTGAATGTGGATGGCGGGTATCTCTCCTGAAATGGCTGTCGCTCCTGCGGGGTCGGCGCCAGGCAAACATTTCATGGGCATCGCAGATTCCAGTGTGGGAGCGGACCTGTCCGCGAAAGGGCCGGTCCGGGCGATGCGTCTATGTGATCTGGACGAATGTCTTCGCGGACAGGTCCGCTCCCACGGTGTATTGCGTTGAGCTTCCAGTTGCAACCTCGATCCTGAGGCAATCCTGAGGTTTTTCTGAGGGAATAAAGATTCCAGAGTGCCCTCTCCACCGAATACATTTTGCGCACAACAACACTCCTTCAAGGACGCTGTCATGCGCAAAACTCTCCCCGCTTTGGGCATTGGCCTGATCGGCACTGGCTTCATGGGCCGGGCTCACGCCATGGCCTTTCACAATGCTCGATCGACCTTCGACCTTCCTGTTCGGCTCAAGCTGATGGCCCTGGCTGACGCCGACGCCGCTCGCGCGCAACAGTGCGCAGACGCCTGGGGTTTTGAGCGCAGTCATGCTGACTGGCAGCAGTTGATCAGCGACCCCGAGGTCGATCTGGTAGCAATCACCACGCCCAATCACCTGCACTTCCCCATGGCGATGGCGGCGCTGGAGGCCGGCAAGGCGGTGTATTGCGAAAAACCCCTGGCGGTGAGTCTTGCGCAAGCCGATCAGATGCAGCGCGCGGCGAAGGCAGCGGGTGTCGTCACTCGCGCCGGTTACAACTATCAGCACAACCCGATCATCGGCCTGGCTCGGCAAATGATCGACAGTGGCGAATTGGGGCAAATCATCAGTTTTCAGGGCGAATTCAGCGAAGACTTCATGGGCGATCCGCAGTCGCCGTGGTCGTGGCGTTGTGATCCAGCGCACGCAGGCGGCGCGCTGGCGGATCTGGGTAGTCACCTGCTGGCGATGGCGCGCTATTTGTTGGGGGACGTCGAGTCAGTCTGCGCCGATTCCAATACGGTGCATCCAATGCGCCCGGCAACGACCGGCAGTCAGCAACAGCGCGACATCGCCGTTGATGACCAGACCCACGCCCTGCTGCGTTTTGCCAACGGTGCGCGCGGCACCTTCAGCAGCAGTTGGCTCAAGCACGGCTACAAGAATCACCTGAGTTTCGAGATCAGCGGCACCCAAGGCACGCTGGCGTTTGATCAGGAGCGCCTGAACGAGCTGCGCGTTTGCCGGGTCGGCGAGGGTGACGGTTTTCAGCGGGTGCTCGCAGGGCCGTCACTGCCCGGTTATGCCGCGTTCTGCCCGGCGCCGGGGCATCAACTCGGTTACAACGAACTCAAGACGCTGGAGGTGCATGCGCTGATTCAAGCGGTCTGCGGCACTGGCAATGAAGGACCGGATTTCGAAGAGGCATGGCACGTGGAACGGCTGGCTGCAGCGATTCGGATGGCGGCCAACGAGCAGCGTTGGGTTTCGTTGAGCGAGGTTTAAGCTGTACACAGCGCCAAACTCCCGCTGAAACACCCCCGTCCCGTGGGAGCGGACCTGTCCGCGAAGGCGTAGGTCCTGACACAGAAATCCATCGACTGTACGGGCCTCTTCGCGGACAGGTCCGCTCCCACAGAATCTGCGGCGCCCATCAATCAAAGCCCTGTAGGAGCGAACTTGTTCGCGAGGCGATTTAACTGATACGACGCACAGATCGGCTCGCCAACAAGTTGGCTCCTACAGAAAGGCGCGACCACAAAATTGCGGCTAACGGTTAGAATGCCGACCTTCCGGGCAGCCCTTCTGCCCAACTGCCAAGTAAGCCCTTTTTCATGCCCTTCGAACTCAGTGTTGATCTCACCACGCTGGCGGTGCTTGCCGTCGTGGCTCTTATTGCCGGATTTATCGACGCCATTGCAGGGGGCGGCGGTTTGCTGACCACGCCGGCTCTGCTCACCGTTGGTCTGCCGCCGCATCTGGTGCTGGGCACCAACAAGCTGAGCTCCACATTCGGCTCGGCCACTGCCGGTTTCGCCTTCTACCGCCGCAGGCTATTTCACCCTGCCCAATGGAAACGCGCTCTGATTGGCACGGCTGTGGGGGCGCTGATCGGCGCGGTGGTCGCGCATTATCTGCCCGCCGAATGGCTGAACCAGATGCTCCCAGTGATTGTGTTTGGTTGCGGTCTGTACTTGCTGTTCGGTGGGACACCCAAAGCGCCGCTGGACAGCAACGCGCCGATTAAAACCAAATGGCAGCTGCCTCAAGGGCTGGCGCTGGGGTTTTACGACGGTGTCGCGGGGCCCGGCACTGGTGCGTTCTGGACCGTCAGCACGCTGCTGATCTACCCCATCGATCTGGTCAAGGCCAGCGGTGTGGCACGCAGCATGAACTTCGTCAGCAACGCCGCTGCGCTGTCAATCTTCGCGTTCAACGGTCAGGTCGACTGGGCCCTCGGTCTGTGCATGGGGCTGGCGGTGATGGCTGGCGCTTCCCTCGGCGCACGCTCTGCGATCAAGGGCGGCGCCAAATTCATCCGCCCGGTCTTCATCACCGTCGTCCTGGGGCTGACGGTGCGTCTAGCCTGGCAGCACTGGTTCGGTAGCGCCTGAACGCTGGGCCAGATACAGATCGATCAAGTACCGCGCGATGGAACGGCTGGCCGGTAACGGCGGCATGTCGTGAATGCTGAACCACTGCGCGTCTTCGATCTCGTCCGCCTGGGGCACGATCTCGCCGCTCTCGTACTCGGCGTGAAAGCCCAGCATCATCGAGTGCGGAAACGGCCAGCACTGGCTGCCCTTGTACTGGATATTCTTGACCTTGATCTGCACCTCTTCCATGACCTCGCGCCGCACACAGTCTTCGGCGGACTCACCCGGTTCGGCAAATCCTGCCAAGGTGCTATAGACGCCGGTGACGAAGCGCGGCGATCGCGCCAGCAGTACTTCGTCGCCGCGCGTGATCAGCACGATCATGCTTGGGGAGATACGGGGGTAATAGCGCAGATCGCAGTGCGCGCAATACATCGCGCGCTCGCCCGGCACTTGCTCGGCCTTACGCCCACAGTTGCCGCAGAAGCGGTGCTCGCGGGCCCAGGTGCTAATTTGTGCAGCATAACCGAGCTTCTGGTAAACATCGGCATCGTCGCCGAGCATGAATTGACGCAACGTCTGCCAGCTTGTGCCCTCCACCGGCACTGACTTTTCCAGCACCAGCAGATACACCGGTTCTCCATCGAAATGGCCGATGCCGTGCTCGCTGACCACTGGCAAATCCTGACGCTTGAGCCATTCCCGAGAAAACATCACGCCGTTGTCATCAAGCAGAAAACCTTGATCGCCGTGGACCACGGCCATGCCACTGGCTACTTGAGTATCAAGGACAGCGGTGCTCCAACGCCTGGGGCGCGTCATGAAAAATCTCCTCTGGCGCGAACAGGCTGGGTGACTGCGCGTTGCTTGAAGCGTCAGCGCGTCACTCCTTGCAGGCAAGTTCGCTTTTAGTTGTCGAAGACCGGCTTCTGTTTGCTCATATGAGCCAACACTGCCAGCTTCAGGTCTGGTGATTGCAACATGGCAGCGTTCCATGTGGCAACGTATTCGAGGCCGTCATCGATCCGGTGGTCACGCATATAGCTGATCATGCGTTTGGTGCCGTGGAGGGCGATGGGGGATTTCGCAGCGATGTCCCGGGCAATGGCAAACACGCCTTCGAGCAACTGCGGCACGTCGCTGAACGTGCGATTGACCAGCCCGATGCGCTGGGCTTCGGCGGCGTCAACGTTGCGTCCGGTGTAGGCCATCTCGCGCATCATGCCGTCGCCGATGATGCGCGGCAGGCGTTGCAGTGTGCCAACGTCAGCGGCCATGCCCATGTCGATTTCCTTGATAGAGAATAGTGCATCGTCAGCGGCGTAGCGCATGTCACAGGCAGCGATCAAGTCGATCGCGCCGCCGATGCAATATCCCTGGATCGCCGCCAGCACCGGCTTGCTGCATTGGTCAACAGCGGTGAACGAAGCCTGCATCTGCATGATCTTGCGCCGCAACATGCGCGCGTTGCGCCCTGCGTCCTTACCCAACTCGCTGGCCACGGCGGCCAGCAGCGTCAGGTCGATGCCGGACGAGAAATGCTTGCCAGCACCGCTGAGCACTACCACCCTGACATCGTCCGTCGTGTCAGCCCATTCGAAAATCTCGATGATTTCCAGCCAGAACGCCGCATTCATGGCATTGGCTTTTTCTGGGCGGTTAATCTGCACATGGGCGATGTGATCGTCCAATTGGACATTGAAAGCGGTGAAGTCAGACACGATGGCATTCCTTTAAGTTCGTGGGTGATCGCAAATTGCATTGGCGCTGGACTATAGCAAGCGCCCATCAGGCACCGCAGGCTTCGGTTGCGCCATTTACCGGACGCGCTGCCCGTAATAGCTGGTGATCCCCCGTGAAATATTCTGAACGGTCAGTGTGCGCCGCGGTCCAGTAATCTGGCAGCCAACCTTTGCTCAAAAGCGAAGGAAAACCGCAGCCTGGGCGTTGAAGAGTCATCGACGCTCGCCTATTTCTCAGGTCGCAAGAGGGCGATTCTTGACTACATCAAAAGCAGCAACCGGCATTGTGGGTCTGGACGATATTCTCGCAGGGGGACTATCACGCAGCCACGTGTTCCTGCTTGAGGGAGAGCCCGGTACCGGCAAGACCACCGTGGCGCTCCAGTTTCTGCTGGCCGGTGCCGCGCAGAATGAGCGTTCGCTCTACATCACGCTGTCCGAAACCGAAGCTGAGTTGCGCGACGGCGCCCGGTCCCACGGATGGGAGCTGGACGACAACATCAGCATCTTTGAACTGACGCCGCCCGAAGACCTGCTCAACGCCGAGCATCAGCAAAGCCTTCTATATTCCTCGGATCTTGAATTAGGCGAAGCCACACGGCAGATTTTCGAAGTGGTCGAGCGCGTCAGGCCCAATCGTGTAGTCATCGACAGCCTGTCGGAAATTCGTCTGCTGGCGCAAAGCTCCTTGCGCTATCGCCGGCAGATCCTGGCGATCAAACATTACTTCACCCGCTACGACGCCACGGTCGTGCTGCTGGATGACCTGACCACCGAGGCGCTGGACAAGACGGTTCACAGCGTTGCCCACGGCGTGATCCGGCTGGAAGAGCTGACGCCCAACTACGGCGCCGAGCGCCGCCGGTTACGCGTGGTGAAGTATCGCGGTCAGAAATACCGTGGCGGCTACCATGACTTCACGATCATGGCGGACGGCGTCCACGTCTTCCCTCGCCTGGTGGCGGCTGAACACCGCAACAATTTTCAACGCGTGCAAATGAGCAGCCACATTGATGAGCTGGACTCCCTGTTGGGCGGCGGCATCGACGGAGGCTCCAGCACGTTGATCCTGGGACCTGCCGGTACCGGCAAATCGCTGATCTCGATGGTGTTTGCCGCAGCCGCCGTGGCCCGAGGCGAGAAAGTCGGCCTGTTCATTTTCGATGAGGAAATGGGCTTGCTGTTCGATCGCATGAAGAAGATGAACATCGACCTGGAAGCGCTTCAGGCCACCGGCAATCTGGTGATTGAACAGGTGGATGCTGCCGAGCTGTCGCCTGGCGAGTTCTCTCACCGGGTGCGACGCAGCGTTGATCAGAAAGGCATTCGCACCGTGGTGATCGACAGCCTGAACGGCTATCAGGCGGCGATGCCCGAGGAAAACGCGCTGGTGCTGCACATGCACGAGTTGCTGCTGTACCTCAACCGTAAGGGTGCCGCGACGTTCATGACAGTGGCCCAGCACGGGCTGGTGGGTGACATGCGCGCTCCCGTGGATATTACCTATCTGGCTGACACGGTGATTTTGCTGCGTTACTTCGAGGCGCTGGGTCAGGTCAGGCGCGCCGTTTCCGTTATCAAAAAACGCACTGGCACTCACGAATCCACTATCCGCGAATACCGCATCAGCTCCCACGGTTTGACGATCGGCGAGCCATTGAGCGAGTTCCAAGGCGTGCTCCGCGGCGTGCCGCAGTATCTTGGCGAAAGCAATCCGCTGTTGCGGGATAAAGACGCGTGAGTACCCCAGGCCTGTTATCCGAACGCGCGATCATTCTGGCTCCCCACGGCAGGGACAGCCAGATCGCCTTGCGCATCCTGCAAGAAGCGGGCTTTCCCGCGTTGATCACTCACGACCTGGCAGGCTTAAGCGAAGAGCTCAGGTCCGGCGCCGGGCTGGCAATTATTGCCGACGAAGCGCTGCGTAACGCGGACATTCAACCGCTGCTGGCGCAACTGGGCGGTCAGCCCGCCTGGTCGGACCTGCCCATCGTCCTGCTCACTCATCACGGCGGTCCGGAGCAGAATCCTTCGGCGCGTTTCGGCGGCCTGCTGGGCAACGTCACGTTTCTGGAGCGCCCTTTCCACCCGGTGACACTGGTGAGCCTGGTGACCACCGCCGTGCGCAGTCGCCGCCGGCAATACGAAGCGCGCAGCCGTCTGGAGGACATGTTCGAAAGTGAGCAACGCTTGCAAAACGCGTTGATCGCCGGGCGCCTGGGCTCATGGAAACTGGAGGCCGAGTTTCTTGAACTGCAATGTTCACCTACCAGTAAATCCCATTACGGCTGCGACGAAAAAGCGCCGTTCAGCTATCAGGACTGGCTCAACGCGGTGTATTTCCAGGACCAGCCGCGCATGCAGTCGGCGCTGCAACACAGCCTCGATACCGGTGACGATTTCGTCATGGAGTTTCGTAACGTCTGGCCGGATGGCTCGCTGAACTGGGTCGACGTGCGCGCTCGGGCGATTCGTGGGCCAAACGGCAGGGTGAGTGAGTTGGCCGGGGTGAGCTCCGATATCACGGAGCGCAAGCTGGCTGAAAACCAGCTGGTGCAACTCAACGAAACCCTCGAACAGCAAGTCGAGGAGCGCACCTCCCAGCTTCGGCATAACGAAGAGGTGTTGCGCCAATCGCAGAAAATGGAAGCGGTTGGACAACTCACGGGCGGTATCGCCCACGACTTCAACAACATGCTGACCGGCATCATCGGCAGCCTGGAATTACTGCGCCGACGCATCGCGCGCGGGCGTCTTGATGACCTCGATGGGCTGATCGATCTGGGCGTGACCTCGGCCAACCGCGCTGCCGCCTTGACTCACCGTTTGCTGGCGTTTTCCCGCCGGCAATCGCTGGACTCCAAACCGGTGGAGACCAATGAGCTGGTGCATTCGATGGGCGAGTTACTCAATCGCAGCCTGAACGAAAGCATTGGACTGGACATGAGTCTGGACCCATCGCTCTGGACCGCTGAGGCAGATCCCAATCAACTTGAAAGTGCCCTGCTCAACTTGGTGCTCAATGCCAGGGACGCCATGCCGGACGGCGGCAAGCTGATGATCGGGACCTACAACCGGCACCTCGATCGTCACTTCACCAACGCCTACGAAAACCTGCTGCCCGGCGATTACGTGGTATTGAGCGTGTCGGACACCGGCAGTGGCATGCCGGAAAGCGTGATTCGTCGAGCCTTTGATCCGTTCTTCACCACCAAACCCATCGGTCAGGGTACCGGGCTTGGTTTGTCGATGATCTATGGTTTCGCCAAGCAATCCCATGGTCATGTCGCCATCGAAAGTACGGTCGGCCAAGGCACCACGGTGCGGCTGTACCTGCCGCGGTTCCATGGCGCCAAGGAGGAAACCGCCCCGTCCATGACCAGCGATGCGGTGCAGGCGAAACCTGGGGAAACAGTGCTGATCGTCGAAGACGACCCTGCTGTGCGCGCACTGGTCAGCCAGGTGTTGAGCGAATTGGGGTATGCGTATCTGGAGGTCAGCGACGGCACCAGCGCGGTGCCAGTGCTGGAGTCCGATCAACGCATCGATCTGCTGATCAGCGACGTCGGTCTGCCGGGCATGAACGGCCGTCAGGTGGCCGAGATCGGTCGGCAACTGCGCCCGGACCTGAAGGTGCTGTTCATCACCGGGTATGCCGAACATGCAGCGGTCCGAGCAGGGTTTCTCGACACCGGCATGCAGATGATCACCAAGCCGTTCGCCTTCGACAACCTGACGGCGAAGGTGCGGGAGATGATTGAGAGTTGATCGTTATGATTCCCTGTAGGAGCGAACTTGTTCGCGAAGCGTTCTGACTGACGAATCTTGCCAGCCGCCTCGCCAACAAGTTGGCTCCTACAGAGCGAAAGTCGCGTCGCTCAATTTAACAAGCGCTGAATCTGCGTATGCAACGTGTCCATGGTGAAAGGCTTGGCGAGGATCGGGGCCTTGGAGGCAATCGGGCTGCCTGACTCGACAATCTCGGCCGGGTAGCCGCTGATGAAGATGACCTTCAGTTCAGGCCTCAGCTTCACGGCAGGCTCGGCAATCATCACCCCGGAAATACCCCCAGGCAGGCGGTAGTCGGTGATCATCAAATCCAGATGGGGTTTGGTCGCGAGGATTTCGAATGCCTGCTCACCGTTTTCCGCCTGCAACACCCGATAGCCCTCGCCCGACAGATAGTCGGCCAGCAGCATCAGAATCAGCGGTTCGTCTTCGACGATGAGTACGACATTTTCTGCATCAGAGCTCATTTGAACGCCTTTGATCTTATAGATAGCTGCTTGTACGACCATGGCGGTGAGCGGAGGTTGCGCAAGTTTTCAGTAAATCGTCGAACAATCTTTAAAGGGCGACGAGCGTCGTTTAGTTCGACCTGGCGACGCCCTGCGCTTTCCTTGAAAACACCTTCAGACGGGTAACTTGACCCGGAACAACGAGCCTTTGCCCTCCTCGCTCTCGACAACGATCGACCCGCCATGCGCCTCAACGATCTGGTCGGAAATGAACAGCCCGAGCCCAAGTCCTGCGACGGCATGCTTGGCCGAAACGCGCTCGAACTGCTGGAAGATGCGTTTCTGGTTCTCCACGCTGATGCCGATACCGTTGTCGATCACATCCACCCGCGCTTCATCGTCCGCCAGGTAAACCTTCACATGGATCGGCTTGTGCGCGCCGTAGCGCAGGGCGTTGGTCAGCAGGTTCGCCACCACCTGCTCGATACGGAACTCGTCCCAGACGCCAATCACCGGCTCGCTTGCGCTGAGCGTCACCACACAATCTGCGGCGGCAATCTGCGCGGCATAGCTTTCCACCAGATTGACCACCAGTTCGGCCAGATCGAAGGCGCTGGTGCGGATCGACAGTTTGCCGGTGCGGATGCGCGACACATCGAGCATGTCTTCGATCAGCCGAATCAGGCTCTGGATCTGGCGCTCATCGCGATCAACCATCGCCTTGAGCTTGTCCATGGTGAACGCCGAGGCGTTGTCCTTGGCCAGGTGCAACTGTCGCAACTGGGTTTCGAGGATCAGCCCGTTGAGCGGCGTGCGCACTTCATGGGAAACGATCGACATGAAGTCGTCACGCATGCGCACCGCATGTTCAAGCTCGTTCTGGGTCAATTGCAGCTTGGTCAGCAGCGCTTCCTGTTCCTGACGCGCACGCTCCAGGGCATCGAGCTGATGTTTGAGCGCCTTGCGCTGGCGGTACAGATCAACGAAGACGTTGACCTTGCTCTTGACCGCATGAATATCCAGCGGCTTGTGCAGGAAATCCACGGCACCGCTTTCATAGCCCTTGAACGCGTAGTTCAGCTCACGTCCCGCCGCGCTGACGAAGACAATAGGAATGTTCTTGGTCTTCTCGGTGCCGCGCATCATTTCCGCGAGTTCAAAGCCGTTCATGCCCGGCATCTGTACGTCGAGGATCGCCATCGCGAACTCATGTTCCAGCAACAGCGACAGCGCCTCGTCAGCGGACAGCGCCTTGAACACCTGACGGTCCTCGCGCTTGATCAGCGCCTCGAGGGCCAGGAGATTTTCCGGGAGATCGTCGACGATCAGCAGTTTGGCTTTTACTTCACTCAGCATGCGATTCGTTCCAGCTCGACAAGCAGTAAGCCAATGTCGTGCAAAGGCAGGAGGTAATCAGGGGTGTGTAATGCGAGGGCAGCCTCTGGCATGGTGCGCGCCTGAGCGGTTTTGGGGTCTTGCACCACGGTAAATCCACCGCACTGCTTGATCCGCGCCAGCCCGAATGCGCCGTCGTTGTTGGCGCCGGTCAGCAACACGCCCGCCAGGCGTGCGCCGTACACGTCGGCCGCCGAGTCAAACAGAATGTCGACGCTGGGCCGAGAATGAAAAACGCGCTCCTCCTGGCTGAAGGAAAACGTGTTGTCTGCCTCGATCGACAGGTGATAACCGGGGGATGCGAAATACATCGTGCCTGGCACCAGCGCTTCCTTGTCATCGGCTTCTTTCACCGGAATCGATAAGCGCGAGGTGAACACCTCCGCCAGCTGACTACGACGCTCGTCAGGCACGTGCAGTACCGTAATGATCGGCAGGCGATAGCCTCTGGGCAGCGGTGTGAAAATCTTCAGCAACGCCTCGACTCCGCCCGCAGACGCACCGACGACGATGGCGTCAACGACGGGCAAAGGTTTCGCATCCGGACCATGATCAGGGAAGGCAGTTTTCATGTCTTGCGGTAGATCCGCTCAGGTTTGACCAAGGGTTCGAACTGCTTGCTGAAGCCGGAGAAATCCAGGGTTTCCTTGCTGCCGAGCACCAAAAAGCCGCGATGCCCCAGCGACTCATGAAACAGCCCGAACGCCCGGTCTTGCAGTGTCTTGTTGAAATAGATGAGCACATTGCGGCAGGAGATCAACTGCGTTTCAGAGAAAACGCTGTCGGTCGCCAGGCTGTGGTCGGCAAAAGTTACATTTTCGCGCAGTGTTTTGTCGAAGATCGCGTAGTCATAAGCGGCCGTGTAGTACTCGGACAGCGCCCGCTTGCCGCCGGCCTTGATGTAGTTGTCGCTGTATCCGGGCATGTTTTCCATGGAAAAAATCCCTTGCTTGGCTTTTTCCAGCGATCGCGGATTGATGTCGGTGGCGTAGATGATCGTGCGCTCGAGCAAGCCCTCTTCGCGCAGCAGAATGGCCATCGAATAGACTTCTTCGCCCGTGCTGCAGCCCGCGATCCAGATTTTCAACGACGGATAAGTCTTGAGCAGCGGCACGACTTCCTGGCGAATGGCGAGAAAGTGCGTCGGATCACGAAACATCTCGCTGACCGGAATCGTCAGGAACTGCAGCAACTGCATGAAAGCCGACGGGTCGTGCAGCACTCGCTCCTGCAACGCCGAAATGGTCTTGAGCTCGAACTGGCGCAGGGCATGATTGACCCGTCGTTTGACCGACGCACCTGAGTAATCGCGGAAATCATAGCTGTACTTCGAATAAATCGCCTCGATCAACAAGCGCAATTCAATGTCAGCGTCTCGCTCAAGCGGCATCTGGAAAACCTGGTCTGTATTCGGAAGTGCTCAATTGATCCAGTCCATTCAGATACGTTCCATTTTCGGCATCCACACGCGTATCAACGAGAACAAGCGGTCCAGATCGATGGGCTTGGCCAGGTAATCGTTGGAGCCGGCCTGCAGACAGCGGTCCTGATCGTCTTTCATGGCCTTGGCCGTCACGGCGATGATCGGCAGTTTGCGCCAGCGTGGGTCTTTACGGATTTCGGCGGTGGCCTCGTAGCCATCCATCTCCGGCATCATCACGTCCATCAGCACCAGATCGATGTCCTCGACCTCGTTGAGTTTGGCAATGGCTTCCAGCCCATTACGCCCTACTTCGACGATCGCGCCCTTGTGTTCCAGCGCACTGGTGAGCGCGAAGATGTTGCGCACGTCGTCGTCCACGACGAGGATCTTGCGGCCCTCGAACACACGATCACGGCTGCGCGCCGTCTTGAGCATGGTCTGGCGCTCGGAGGACAACTGCGACTCGACCTTGTGCAGGAACAGCGTGACTTCATCGAGCAGCCGTTCCGGGGAGCGGGCCCCCTTGATGATGATGGTGCGCGAGTATTTGAGCAGTTCGGTTTCTTCATCGCGGGTCAGGTTGCGCCCGGTGTAGACGATGACCGGCGGGAAGGCGGCGATTTCATCCGTGGTCATGCGTTTGAGCAAGTCGTTGCCCAGCATGTCCGGCAGCTTGAGGTCGATGATCATGCAGTCGTAGGCGTTGTCGCGCAGCAGCTCCAGGGCGTCCTGCGCAAAGCCCACTGCGGTGATTTCGATATCGTCGTCGCCAATCAGCCGCGAGATACTGTCGCGCTGCAAGGCGTCGTCTTCGACCAGCAGAATGCGTTTGACCTTTTGGGTCAGCTTGGCTTCGAGGCGGGCGAACACGTCCTTGAGCTCTTCACGGGTGGTCGGTTTGACCGCATAACCCACGGCGCCCATTTGCATGGCCGCTTCCTGACGGTCTTCGACGGAAATCACGTGCACCGGGATATGCCGCGTCGAGGCACGTTCCTTCAAGCGTTGCAGCACGGTCAGGCCTGAGTGATCGGGCAAGCGCATGTCCAGCAAAATAGCGTCGGGCACGAATTGCGCGGCCAGTTCAAAACCGTCGTCGGCCGCGTGGGCCACCAAACAGTGATAGCCCAATTCATGGGCCAGATCGTAGAGGATCTGGGCGAATCGAACCTCGTCCTCGATCACCAGAATGCAGCGTTTGGTGAAGGGGGTTTTCTCGCGGTCATCGGCAAAGCTCGGCACCGGCACTGAAACGCTCGGGACTGGCACGACGATCGGCTTCGCCACTGGCGCGGGCGCGGCCATGGCTGGAGCTGGCGAGCGATACTCTTGGCCCTGCAGTTGCTCTTCGTACTGTTCCGGCAGCACCAGGGTAAAAATACTGCCCTGCCCCGGTGCGCTGGTCACGGCAATGGATCCGCCGAGCAGACGCGCCAGATCCCGCGAGATCGAAAGTCCCAGACCGGTGCCGCCATAGCGCCGGTTGGTGGTGCCGTCGGCCTGGCGGAAGGCTTCGAAAATGCTTTCCTGCTGATCTTCGGCAATACCGATCCCGGAGTCGCGCACGGTGAACACAATGCCGGCCCCCGGTTGCCGCGAAACCGTCAGGCTCACCGTACCGGCTTCGGTGAACTTGACCGCGTTGGACAGCAGGTTCTTGAGGATCTGCTCCAGGCGCTGGCGGTCGGTGTATAGCATGGTCGGCGCGCCTGCCTGCATCTCGACGATGAATTCCAGCTTTTTCTCGGCAGCCAATGGCTCGAACATCGTGCGCAACCCGTCCACCAGCCTCGGCACGCTGCTGTTTTCCGGACGCATGTCGAGCTTGCCGGCCTCGACCTTGGAGATGTCGAGGATGTCGTTGATCAGGTTCAACAGATCGTTGCCAGCGGAGTAAATCGATTCGGCGAACTTGACCTGTTCGGCGCTGAGGTTGTCCTGGGGGTTCTCCGCCAACAGTTTGGCCAGAATCAACGAGCTGTTGAGCGGCGTGCGCAGCTCGTGGGACATGTTGGCCAGGAATTCGGATTTGTACTTGCTGGAGCGCTGCAGCTCATCGGCGCGGGCTTCAAGTTCGATCTGGGCGATGTGGAGCTCTTCGTTGTTGCGGTCCAGCGCATCGCGTTGATCGGCAATGGCCTGGCTTTGTTCGGCCAACTGTTCGTTGGTCTGCTCCAGTTCCGCCTGCTGGGTCTCCAGATGAACTTGGGATTCCTTGAGAATGCGCGATTGCTCTTCCAGCTCTTCGTTGGCGGTGCGCAGTTCTTCCTGCTGCACTTGCAGTTCTTCATTGAGCTGCTGGGTTTCGGCCAATACTTCCTGCAAGCGCTGACGATAGCGCGCAGCTTCGATGGAAGTGCCGACGTTGTCAGCGATCAACTCCATGAATTCGACGTCGCGGGGGGTGAGAGTGCGCAGGAAACCCAGCTCGATCACGCCATTGACGCTGTCGTCATTGCTGGTCGGCACCACCAGCACGCTGCGCGGCGAGCCATCGCCCAGGCCTGAACTGACTTTGAAGTAGTCCAGCGGCACATCGTCCAGCGTGATCACCTGATCCTGCTCGGCCGCCTTACCCACCACGCCTTCGCCGCTGTAGATCGACTGTTCCTGCATCTCTTGTTGGCGGGAGAAGCCGTAGGACGCCACGCGAACCAAACCACCGTGCTCTTGACGGACATAGACCGCAGCGACCACCGCGCCCAGATACTGCGCGAAAAACTGCAGGACATTGCGTCCCAGCATGTTCAACGTCAGTTGGCCCAACACCTGCTCAGCCAGTTCGCTCTGACCATTGCGCAGCCATGCTACGTGCTCCAGACGGCTTGCGTTTTCTTCCTGGCTTTTCAGGTTTGCCGCGTAATTGGTGGACAACGCGAGCATGTCCCGACGGCCGACCCACGCCAGAACGCCGCTGAGCAACAGCACGAACACCAGGTAAAACGACACCGACACAATCGTGGTGTGAGTGACGTCGGTATTGCGCGTCTGCCGTAACTGCTGCTCGACACCGACCGCCTGCTCGTACTCTGCACGTATCTCGTCGCTCAGCCGCTTGCCGCGGCGGGCCTGAATGGGGCCTTGATAGTCACCGCCCTGGCGGCGCAAGGTGATCATCTCCTGGGCAAACTTGTTCCACTCTTCCTGCATGCCAGCAATGCGCTTGAAGCGATCGACCTGGGGAGGATTGTCCGCTACCAGTTCTTCCAGCCCCTTGAGCTCGGCAATGATGCTGGGTTTGGCGACTTCGTAGGGGTCCAAAAAGCGCTCATCGCCGGTCAGCAAGAAGCCGCGCATGCCGGTTTCCATGTCGATGGACAGCTTCAACGAGCGGTTGGCGTTGTTGATCACCCGGTCGGTGTGCTCCACCCACTGGATGACTGACAGCAAATAAGTAATCAGAATAATAAAGAATGCGGCGCTCATGACACCCACGCCCAAGGGCAAGGCGACGTTGCGTCCTAGCAGTTTGCGGAAACGTTGCTCATCGACAGTAGATGGATGGATCATCTTGGGGTCCGCGCCAATTGGTCTAAACAGCGGAGTTTGCCGTAAACTTCAGGAAAAGACTCTGACTTCTGACATATAAAGCGGAATTTTCAGACAAAAATCGTAGGACCAACGACAAATTTATCTGCAATTGGATAACAGTTGAGGCCAAAACCTCTCATTTGAATGCATCCGGACGAATCTTCGAGACTGAAAATTTGCCGGACTGATTTACCAACGGGCTCGAAATGGGCCGCGAACCTGTCACTTTTAAGGAAACACCATGTCCCATCCAGCCAGCACTATTCTTGTGGTGGAAGACGACAGCATCGTGCGCATGCTGATTGTCGATGTACTCGAGGAACTCGAGTATCAGGTGCTCGAGGCGGCCGATGGTGGCCAGGCGCTGTCGTTTCTCGAGAACAGCGGTACCGTGATCGACCTGCTGATGACCGACAAGGGTTTGCCCGACATGGACGGCATCAAGCTCGCCCAACAGGCCCGCACGCTTCGCCCGGCGTTGCCGATTTTGTTCGCCAGCGGCTATGCCGAGAACATCGATGCGCCGGCCGACATGTTCGTGATCGGCAAACCATTTTCCATTGATCAATTGCGCGACAAAGTGAAAAGCATTCTTGGCCACTGAAACGCCGAAGGGTAGCAACACCCGTTTACTGATCATTGGCTACGTCTGGCCGGAGCCGCGCTCGTCGGCCGCCAGCGGACACGTCATGCAGTTGATTGACTGTTTCTTGCAGCACGGCTGGCAGATCACCTTCGCCAGTGCCGCCAGCGAAGGCGAGCACAAGGCCGACCTTGCAGCGATGGGCATCGCAGAAGTCAGCATCGAGTTGAACAACAGCAGCTTCGATGTCTTTGTCAGCGAACTGCAACCGGATGTGGTGCTGTTCGATCAATTCCTGATGGAAGAACAATTCGGCTGGCGAGTTGAGAAGCACTGCCCTACGGCGCTGCGGGTGATGGAAACCTGCGACCTGCAAAGCCTGCGTCACAGCCGTCACCAACTGCTCAAGCAGCGGCTGAACGATCATCGGGGTGATGACAACGAGCTCGACGTCTTCGATGCCTGCGACCAAGCGCAGTACACGCACATGGCGCAGTCGGATATCGCACAGCGGGAAATAGCATCGTTCTATCGCTGTGACCTGAATCTGGTGGTGTCGGATGTCGAAATCGAACTGCTGATCCGTCTGTTCAAAGTCCCGCCCAGCTTGCTGCAGTTGTGTCCGTTGATGCTGCGCGATATCCCCACATGCGCCCAGCCATTTGAAGCGCGAGCGCATTTCTTGACGATTGGCAATTTTCGCCACGCGCCCAACTGGGACGCGGTGCTGTGGCTCAAAAGCGCGATCTGGCCATTGATTCGTCAACAGTTGCCCACAGCGCAACTGCATGTCTATGGCGCTTACACCCCGCCCAAAGCCACCGCTTTGCACAACGCAGCCCAAGGATTTTATGTCATGAACTGGGCCGAAGATGCGCACGCCGTCATGAGTAATGCTCGCGTGTCACTGGCACCCCTGCGTTTTGGTGCGGGCATCAAAGGCAAGATCATCGACGCCATGGCCTGCGGCACACCGACCGTGACCACGCCAGTGGGCGCTGAAGCCATGCACGGCGAGCTGCCGTTTCCGGGAGCTGTGGCCAAAACGGCCGCGCAACTGGCAGCAGAAGCTGTGCGCCTGTATCAGGACCCGGTCGCTTGGGCCCAGGCTCAACACGCAGGTTTCGACGTGTTGCGTGACCGGTTTAGCCATGAGCAGCACTGCGCTGCGCTGATCGAGCGGATCAATGCGCTGCGCGCGAACCTCACCGAGCATCGCACCGCGAACTTTACTGGCGCGATGCTGCGACATCACCAGCACAAGAGCACGCAGTACATGGCGCAGTGGATTGAGGCGAAGAATCGTCGGGATTGAGTGGGCGGAATTATTTTCGGAAGCACCCTGTTTGGTTCCCATCATCCCAGGCCAGGCATCCGGGTTTGATGTTCAGGACCATGTTGTTGAAAAGGCCAGACAGATCACTGTCGTTTTCAACAAAGGGTTCCGCCCATTCCATGGAAAACATCCGCCCTGTTGGCGTTACCTCAACCCAGATAATTGGTTTGGATGAGCCCTGCCTTTTAAAACCAATCCTTTTCAAGGTTTTTTGCTTGTCGAATGGGAGGTGTACAACCGGATTTTTCGCATCTTTCCATAGCTGCTTTTGAACGGTGCCGTCCTGAAAACCCCAGTAGACGTCGACCGGTTCGATCACCGGCGGGATGAATTTAACGTCTTGAAGCAGCGTGAACAGATAATTACTTTTTATCAGGCTGAGTTTCTCTTGGCTGCCGTTGAAATGTGCCTTGGACTCACTCAGGTCATACTCTTGCGGCTGCTTAAACAAAGCTGGGCGCCCCCGCGCTTTCTCCCAGCCGATACTAAACAATCGACTACGAGCATCAACATCAAACCATTTGATCGCCGCCGAATGACCTCGCCTGCCAATGCCGATTCTTTTCAGATTTCTGCGGTCATCGAAGGGGACAAACACAGCATCAGCATTGAAATAATCAACTTGGGCTTCAGCTTGGGGACCTTGGGTATATTCGAGATAAATAGTGACGGGGTCGAGCAACTGGAAAAGCGGAGGCGGTGAGTAGTACATGGTCAGAACATAATTGTCTCGAGCGAGGTCATAACCCTCATCTTTATAACGAAGATGCAATTGCTCAGCTTTCGCCAAATCCGTCTCGGACAATGAGTCGAAGTTCACGACCACCGGTTTTGGCACAGCCAGCGAATCAGGTTTTAAAATCACTGATTCGTCTTCTTCATACCACGTACCATTAGCACTGCCGCCTGCACTTCCGTAATAGATTTGCCCGCTAAAGGTTCCATCAGGACGCAGGTGCAATATCGAACCCATTTCCATTTTCCCGTCCAGGAAATACTTTCCTGGGACATCACTCGCGATCGCTGCGCAATTGACAGCAAAAACTAATGTGAAGAACACGGCGATACGTCGGCGAATGTTCATGCAATATCCTTTTCTTGATTTAAACGGCAGCGTTGGAGCTGCGATTAGTCATCCCTGATGATCTGGGGCATCGTGACGAATCAGATGTTTTTTATGGTGGCCGCCGATCAGTTACCAGGTGCCATATGGAATACCGTGCTTGTCGATGTAGGCTTTGTTCTCTGGTTCTATCGGTACGTATTGGCCTTTATTTTTGCCTTTATATGGCCCAAGTGGTTCGGTTTCGGCCTGAAAGCGGCCGACTTCCGTGAACCCCAGGCACGCTCCACCCACCCAGACTTTGACGATGCCGCCAGGTGCCATGCCGAGGGTGATCATTTTTCGGTAATCGTCCCTCCATTCTTGCGACCCTTGGCAATAAACCCGCTCCGGTTTGACCATCTCGTCACGCACCCACTGCGGAATCCTTATGCCGATCTTGTAGGTCTGCGGCTCTGCCAACGACTGCCAGCGCGCAAAAATGCGCTCAGGCAGATCGACGTTGCTGACCGGCATCATCTTGCCCCCGCCTTGGTGCCAGCCTTCCGGTTTTCGGGTATAGCCCGCCACACCGCCAAAGACATTGAAGAAGGCGAGCCCGCGTTGATCAAGCACATCTACACTTTCCACCCAGACTTCCATGTGACGCGGGGCTGCCAAACCTACATACCAACGGGGATACGGCAACTTCGGTGGGAGTGAAGGGCGTGGACCGGCGGCGCAGGCGCTGAGGCTCAATGTCAGGCCAATGAGCAGGCTTATGCGCTTCAGGGTTTGAAGGCTTCTACCATGAGTCATAAGGAATACCGTGCTTGTCGACATACGCCTTGTTCTCGGGTTCTATCGGCACGTACTGGCCGTTACTCTTGCCTTTGTATGGCCCAAGCGGTTCGATTTCGGCCTGGAAGCGGCCAACTTCCTTGTAACCCAAGCAACCTCCTCCCACCCACACCTTAACCACCCCACCGGGCGCCATACCCAAGTTGATAGTGTCTTGAAACAGGGTCATTTCCTTCTGGGCGGGTTGGCAGAACTCCCTTTTTGGCTCAATCATTGCCGTACGCACCCACTGCGGAATCCTGATACCGATTTTGTAGGTCTGTGGCTCTACCAAAGATTGCCAACGCAGGAAAATTCGCTCTGGAAGGTCGACATTGTTCACAGGCATCGTCGCTCCTCCACCTTGGTGCCAGCCCTCCGGTTTTCGGGTATAGCCCGCCACACCCCCAAAAACGTTGAAGAACGCAAGCCCCCTTTGATCAAGCACATCCACGCTTTCCACCCAGACTTCCATGTAACGCGGGGCTGCCAAACCGACGTACCAACTTGGATACGGCAGCTTGGGTGGCGGAGATTGCCGGGGGCCACCGGCGCAGGCGCACAGGCTGAACAGCAACCCAAGAAGCAGGCTCAAGCGCTTAGTGGCCTGTAAGTGCTTACCAAGAGCCATATGGAATTCCGTGCTTGTCGATGTACGCCCTGTTCTCGGGTTCTATCGGCACGTACTGGCCGTTACTCTTGCCTTTGTATGGCCCAAGCGGCTCGATTTCGGCTTGGAAGCGGCCTACTTCCGTGAACCCCAGGCACGCCCCACCCACCCAGACTTTGACGATGCCGCCAGGGGCCATGCCGAGGGTGATCATTTTTCGGTAATCGTCCCTCCATTCTTGCGACCCTTGGCAATAAACCCGCTCCGGTTTGACCATCTCGTCACGCACCCACTGCGGAATCTTTATGCCGATCTTGTAGGTCTGCGGCTCTGCCAATGACTGCCAGCGCGCAAAAATGCGCTCAGGCAGATCGACGTTGCTGACCGGCATCATTGCGCCTCCTCCCTGATGCCAGCCCTCCGGTTCTCTTGTGTAGCCCGCCACGCCCCCAAAGACATTGAAAAAGGCGAGCCCGCGCTGATCGAGCACATCCACGCTTTCCACCCAGACTTCCATGTAGCGTGGCGCTGCGAGGCCGACCTGCCAACTTGGGTAAGGCAGCTTCGGTGGGGGTGAAGGGCGTGGGCCGGTGGCGCAGGCACTGAGGCTGAATAACAGACCGATCAGCAGAGTCAGTTTCTTCATTTCGGGTAACCCTGCTGAGGGTAATCAGGATGGACAATGCGGCGGTTTTCTTGGGCGGGCTTGTTGATAAACAAGCCGCCAATGGGGGTCCAATGGGCTGATCGGTGGATGTAGCGGCCAAGCAGCAAACGCTCTTGATCGGTATCCAAGCTAGTGGCGCTGCCTGCCAAACCGTTTTCGAGGATGCGAGCAGCGATCGACTTTAGATCCGCTGGCAACGCCAATTCGGGCTGCGCATCGAGATTTTTGAACGGCACCCCATGACGCACGCCCAGCTCGCGCATCAGGCGCATCAGGCGCAAAGCGATCAGCGCCAACTCGCCGCGCACCGGACGATCGAGCTCGACCGAAATCAGATAATCTTGCTCCGTCGTTTCCTTTTTACCTTGCGGCGGTACAGCAAACGGGATCGCCTTGACCTTGATGCTGCCCTCACCCGCCAAGCCCGTGGCGCGTAGAGTTTCGGCGCGAGCTTCAGCCGCGGCCCACTCTGGGGTGGATTCCACTTTGCGACCCACCTTCACATTCACTCGCTGCGGCGTGGTCAGCAGTACCTTCTCCCGTGCGCGGGGCAAGTAGCCTCCGCCAACGTCTGAATGCACTCCCGGCAGGCTGATTTCCTGATGGCCACGCTGCAGGCTATTGAGAGCGAAGTTATGGCGAATTTCGTCACGGGCTTGCAGGTGGATAATCTTGCGTGCGCAGCCTGGCGGTAGATACAGATTCACGCCGGAGTTGTCAGCATTGGCGACGCTCAGGTCGCCGTATCCTGGCGCTGCGATGGCCGCGACGGTATCGAACAGACCGATCAGATTGAGGCTGACGTTCTTGGCTGGATTAAAAGTAGGCAGCAGCCCGAAGCGAGTGGGCTTCAGCAGTTCAGCGAAAACCCCACAGCCAGGTTTGAGCAGTTCGTTGGCGCAATGCCGCGCGGCGGCAGCACCACGACTGAAGCCGAAAATATCGAATTCGACCCGTCGAATTTTTATATCTGGATTAGCTCGCTGGAACAGGTCTAACCGCTCTTTGACTAAAGCAGGCGCTTGCTCCACCCGCGCCACCACACCCGTTTCACCACGCCCTGTAGCTTGACCGTAACGCGAATCTTTGCCACCGCTGCGAGTACCAATTCCTTCGTGATAAGTCTTTATGTAACCAACGTCGGCTTCCGCTGGCAGGCCGTCAGTGGCGTGGTCCGGATACAGACGATGAAGGTGGACCACATTACTCGCCGCATTCCCATAACTGGTGTCCGGCGTGCTATCAAACCAGTTGCCGTCAAATCCACTGAAACCGTATTGCCCGCAATACGCGACGATGCTCGCCAGTTCAGTTGAATTGAACAGTTGCAGGTCTTCGCGCTGGCATTGCGCCGTGGTGGCGGAGTTGCTGAGGTTGTTGCCGGTCCCGTCGAAAAACAGCCCCAAGCGCAATGTGATGCCTTCGAGTTCCTCTTCCTCCTCCTCTTCATCCAGATCGTTATTCAAAACCGGGTCGTCGGGTTTGCCAGGATCATCAAGGGAGTTTGCAGTCGGGCGGACCGGCGCACTTGTTCTGGGCAAAGGCGCCACAGC
>NZ_JBSKHT010000027.1:0-68611 GCF_057128745.1 Pseudomonas rosaeacicularis | reverse complement strand
TGCATAGGCTGTACCGACCCCTTCGCGGACAGGTCCGCTCCCACAAGATTTCGACCTGCCTCAAATTTCTGATCAAGCACAAAACTGCAGTAGTGGCTGGCTTCAACACCTCTAATCAAGCACAAAACTGCATTAGCGGCTGGCCTCAACACCTTCTGATCAAGCACAAAACTGTATTAGCGGCTGGCCTCAACACCTCTGATCAAGCACAAAACCGTGGGAGCGGACCTGTCCGCGAAGACTGAGTATCGGACGATGAAGGTGCATAGGCTGTACCGACCCCTTCGCGGACAGGTCCGCTCCCACAAGATTTCGACCTGCCTCAAATTTCTGATCAAGAAAAAACTGTATTAGCGGCTGGCCTCAACATTCTGTTCAAGCACCGCGTGCATGTCAGACCCAATGGCATCCCACAGTGAGTAATCCGCAACCCGTCGTACCAAGCCAGCTCGGACTGGGTTGTAGATTGTGTACCTGGCAAGTTTCACCAAGTCCTCTTCTGCTCTAAGCGCTTTATCGTGGAAGCCTGCTTGCCATACCGGCTCATGGGATGCCCTCTGGCGGTTAATCGCTCTTGAACTGCGCGCTTTTATACGCTGAATCAGGGCGTCAAGCGTTCCAGCTTTCAATTCAAACAACCAATGAAAATGGTCTGGCATCACTACCCAAGCCAAGGAGGTCGCCAACCCTTGATCCTGCGCCCCCCTCATTTCCTGTACGAGTAATCGGCCTAGCGTGAAGTCGCGAAGAATAGGGGCGCGGTTCCGTGTGTTTGAAGTAACCAAATAGATTTGACCCGGACAAGAGAATCGCCCGGCGCGTAATAGATGTGATGCGGCGTAATCAGGCATCCCTGTCCTCCCTGGTGCATTGTCAGTAACGACGCTAGTCAAGGACGGACGACGGCGCATTCTCAAATAGCTTCAGCAAATGTCTGTGGGGATACGCCTCTCCCGCGGTGCAGCGGTCGGCCGCAGAACTTGCTGCCGAAACACAACACCTGTGGGAGCGGACCTGTCCGCGAAGGCTGAATGTCAGGCGATGGAAATGTATTGGCTGTAAGGACCCCTTCGCGGACAGGTCCGCTCCCACAGTCTGGCGGCTGGCCTCAAGCTTCCTGAACCAATACAAAACCCGTGGGAGTGGCTGGCCTCGAACTTCCTGACCACATACAAAACAGGTGGCGGAGGAAAGCAGATCCTCTACTGCCCCAAATCCTTCACCAACCCCGGCGTCAAATAATGCGGGCCGTCGAACAGGTACAGCGCATAACCGTCATAGGCGGCGATCTGGGGTTTCAGCTCGGCTGCCGTGGCTGAGCGAAAGCCGCCGCCGACTTTGGGGCGGAAGGCTTCGACGATGATCTTCACGCGTTTTTTGCCCAGCCTTTTGCTCAGCGCATCCGCGTAGTTTCGGGCGACGGGGGCGGTGCGGGTGTAGACGCCGACGCCGTCCTGGAAGAACACACCGATGTCGCTCGGCAGCCAGCTTTTTAGCCAGTCGGCCGTCGCGTCGGGCCCGATATTGGCGCCGTCGTAGACGCTGATCCACAACGGTCGCGGCAATTTTGCCAGTAACGCCGGCAGCTCCTTGGCGCGACTCCAGCTTGGGTCGACTTCCGCCGGGAAATACCAGCCAGTGACGTTCAGCGGGGTTTTTACCTTCGCCAGCCGCGCCGACATCACTGCCAGCTCTTCAATGTTGTCCCGCGATTTGTTCTCGCTGAAAAATCCTGCCAACCCCAAGATCACATCCTGCGCCCAGGGCGCTTTGGCAATCCGGCTCCAGTCAGGCAGCACCGGCACCGTGGGCATGCCGCTGTTGGGGACGAATGACTGGCCGTCCACCGCCGTCCATTGCACCAACAACTCCCGCGCGCCGAGCTTTTGCCATTCGCCGTTGATGCCGACGGTGGCATTGTCCGGCTGCCAGACGATGCCCACCACGCCAGGCCCTTTGGGCTGGGTCATTTGATAAATGCCAGTCGACGCCAGCCCAAGCACGCCAATGACCACCGCTGTCAGCGAGGCTTTCACCATCGTCGTGCGGCCGAGCAGGGCAGTCAAAATGCTCACTGCACCTGCCGCCGCACAGCGTGCTCAAGAAGCGTCACCACGAGAAAGTCATCCGGGCGAATACGCCCTCTGCGCTGTCATCACCGAACACCTTCGCCCTGTATTGCACGGAGAAGTCCACGTAGGACTGCGGCGCCTTGTACTTGTCCTCGCGAAACCAGTAGCGCACGCCGGTGCCGACACCCACGCCGCCCGCATTGTCGGAGGAGGTGTGATTGCGACCGAGCGCATCCACTTCGCTGTGCATCTTGGAGTCATAGTCCACAGCCGCCACCACATGCGGGAACACCACCAGCCTGGGGCTGATGCTGTCCAGTCGAAAGCTGCGCCCGACCTGCCATTCGCTGTTGAAGTAGTTGCGCTTGTCCTGCAGATAACGCCCGCCTTCGGCATACAGCTGCGAGGTCCACCAGCTCGGCACATCCACCCGCAGATCGGTCCCAATGCTCGAACCATAGCCCAGTCGCACCAGCCAATCGCCATCGACATTGGAGTTGCCCAGCGGGAACGTGCGCTCCAGTGCGCCGATGACATTCAGCCCGGTGAACGGCTTGATCCGTACTCCGACCGCGCCTTGCAAAGCGTCGGCGCCAGTGTCGGTGCTGCTTTCCTTGCTCCACAGCGTATCGGTGATGCGGCCGTACAGCTCGACGAAGCGCGCATCGCGATAACCAAACGGACGCCAGAACACTTCGGTGCTGTTTTGCACACTGTCGTTATTGCTGCTCGGCGCACCGTTCAATCCGCTGCTGGTACTGGCGCCGCGATAAGTCGTGGTGTTGGTCACGCCCCATACGCGGGACAGGTCCGAGACAGCCCTTCGCGTGTCGAACACCTGTTGATCCGGCATTTTTAAATCACCGGTCTGCTGGTAATCGAGCACGCGGCGGAAGTAAGCGATGGCCTGCACGTCATCGGGCGTGCGCATGGCGCTGTAGGCCGCGTCCTGAACTTCGGTCGGCTTGAGCCCGGTTGTGCGGTCGATGTGCTTGAACTCTGCCAATGCGCCTTTATCGTCACCGGCCTGACTCAGAAAGTAGGCGATCTGCACTTCGTCACCCGGCTGCAATTCCCCGGCAGCGCGAGCTTTTTTCAGAGTTTGCAGCGCTTCGTTGGGCTGTCCCATCGCGGCATACAGCGACGCCTGCTCACGGAGCGGCAGATTGCCAACGGCCAGGGCCTGAGCGAAATCCTGCTTCGCGCCGTCCTTGTCGCCCAGGCGCTGACGCATCTGGCCTCGCTGGGCCAGCAACGTGGCGTCATTGCCGTTGAGCGCCAAGGCCTCGGTAGCAGCGGAGCGTGCCGACGCGTATTGCCCTTGGGCAATCAAGGCGCTGACCAACAACTTGCGATAGGCCATTTCCTGAGGAAATCGACCGACTGATTCCCGCGCATTACTCACCGCCGTTTCACTGTCGCCCCGCGCCAGTGCTTCATAACCCTTGGCTGCCGTGTTCACGGCCACTTGCTCGTGGATCGCTTGCAAACGGCGGGTCAGCGCAGGCTGTGGACCGAAGATCTGCACGGCGTCATTGACGGCCACTTCGGCTTCTTCCAGGCGCTGCTGACGTTGCAGTGCTTCGATCAGCATCATCCGGTAATCCAGATTTTTCGGCGCCTGGGCAACGGCTTTTCGCGCGAAGTTCGCCGAGCTGTCGTACTCACGATTGGCGTAAGCACGCAGGGCGCGATTGCCGTCCAGGTAGCCCGGTTTTGGGTGCGCGGCGGGGTAGCGCCGGGGGTGATCGCGGCGCTCTTTGTCGCGCTCGGCCAGGGCGATCAGTTTGCGCAACTGATCGGCATCGGCCCGCTGGCGTAGCGCCTCGTTGGCCTTGGCTATGGCCTGGTCGTAATCCTTGCGGTTGTAGGCGCTGTACGCCTCGTTGGCGATGGAGTAGGCAGGACCGGTCAATGGCAAAGGCAGGATTTCTGCCGATGCAAATGAGTAGGAAAGGCTCAGGCCAGTCGCCAGAAGTGGCAGGATGAAGGGGCGCTTCATAGTGGCTGCTCCGTGTGATCGTCGGATCGGTAATGGCTGTGCTGACGCGCCACTGCCTGTTCGATGGTTTCGCGTGGCAGCACGCCGATGTCCACCAGGTAATCGCCGATGCGGCCATGCAGTTGCGGTCTGTAGCCCAGCATCGCCTGACGGAAGACCTCGCGGTCGAGCAAGCCTTGTTCGACCAGCAAATCGCCGAGCAGCGGCGCCGAGGCGGGTAACGGCTGACCCTCAACAACCTGCAACTGACGCAGCTGCGCAACGATCTCGCTTTCTCGGGCGATCAGTTGCACAGGCTCGGCGCCCATCTGCTCGGTGATCTGCCGCATGCCGTCGTCCGGCAGCGGGCTGGCGACCGCGATCTGTGGGCGCCCTTGAACGTCCATCGCCAATGGCACAACGCGCCAGCGCAGGCAGAATTCATCAGCCAGCGAGGATTGCTGGTCAGCCTTGGCGGCTACATCGAACACGCGCGGCAAGTCATTTTGAAAAGCGATGGCTTCGGCCAGGGTTTCGTCGTCGAGCCAGCCGTGGTTGAGCAGAATCCGGCCCAGCGGCAGCGGGCGAGTCTGCTGTTCGATAAGTGCGGTCTGCAGATTTTCGTCGTTGATCGCCTGCCAGGAGAGCAACACGCTGCCCAAACGGCGCGGTGCGGCGGCGACCAGATCAGTCGACGGGAAGTCGTGCATGGTTTTGTCCCAGACCAGTTTGCGGTTGAGCAATTTGCCCACCAGAAACATGCGCCACGCCCGTGCAGCGGCCATAAAGTTCACGAAATTGCCGACGATCATGCGCGGCATCGACAGCAAGCCGTGCTGCCAGCCGTACAACACGGTGGTGAAGTAAAAGCGATGGGCCATGCGCCATAGCAGCGCGACACCGTTGGCCAGCAACAGGTAGCGGATATAGCCGTTGTTATCGAACGGCGCGGGGAAACTGGTGTTCCACAGCCCGCTGGCGCGCAACACGATCAGCGCCAGCAGCTGCGCCAGAATGACGTAGGCGATGATGCTGACGAAGGACGTCACCACGCTTTTGCGGTCGCGAAACAGCAGGTAGCGATTGGCGAGTGAGCCGGTCCAGCCCATCTGCTCCCAGCCTTGCAGGCCGATGCCCAATGTCCAGCGGGCTTTCTGCCGGAACGCGGTACGGAAGGTGTCCGGGAAAAACTCGCGCACGCACAACGGCATTTCCAGGGTCGATTCGTACTGCTTGCGAAACCAGGATTTGCGCAGCACACGAAACTGCACCGGGAAGCGCACGAAGATTGCGTTCATGCCGTATTTGGCCAAACGCGCGCCGACGTCGTAGTCCTCGGTCAGGCTTTCGGTGTTGAACGGCTGGTTCTGGTTTTCCTCGGCCAGGACCATTAAGGCGCGGCGAGAAAAACAGGTGCCGACGCCCGCGGACGGCACGGTATCGGTCATGCTTTCGCGCACCACCAGATCCTTGCCATGCCATTCAGCGAACTCGTCCATGTACGTGCCCGCCACCCACTCGTACCAATTGCGTTCAAGGGATACGACTGGCAGCTGGATCATGTCCTTGCGCGGTAGCAGGTAGTTGAACAGGCGCAGTTCCAGGGGGTGCAGCACGTCTTCGCTGTCGTGCAGCACCGTCCCGGCAAACTGCACGGCGTGAGTCTGTTCATACAGAAAGATCGCCTGGATCACCCAGTTCAAGCAGTCGGCCTTGCAGGTCGGGCCGGCATGCGGCACCTCCACTCGATGCAACTGCTTGTAGCGGCGGCGCATGCGCTCGACTTCATCGATGGTGCGCTGATCGTTGATGTAGGTACCGACGAACACCACATAGTTCTGGTAGTCGAGGGTCGTCACCATGTTCTCGATCATCGGCGCGATGACGTCGTATTCCAGCCACGCCGGCACCATGATCGCCAGCGGTTGCTCGTCGCGGGCCATCAACTGCTCGACGGTGAGTGGTCGATACCGGCGCTCGGCGGTGAACTTGCGATAGATCCGGCGCGCCCAGTACCAGACGTCGATGATCAGGTCATCGACGCTGGAAATCAGGATCACCATCGCGACGACGATCGTCGCCACTTCCAGCACGCTGTAGTAATGGGCCAGCCAATACGGCCAATAAAGCGACGTCATCGCGGCTTCCCGTTACGAGCGATTGCGGCGAGCGCGACGGCCAGCCAGCAACAGCAGAAGGAAGACAATGATCACGCCCGGAATCAGCCACAGCAGCGACGGTTGGCGCCAGGCATCGAAGCCTTTGACTTCGTCGTCATCGATCATCTGGCTGCCGGTCGGGTCCTTGGCATCGAAGGTGGTCAGTGCACCCTCGTCACCCAGGATGGTCACGTTGCCGCGCTCCAGCAGCACTGGCTTGGCGAAGATCGGCGTTTGCCCGCCGAGGGTGCGATAGAGCACACCGCGCTGGGTGCCGGATTCAATCACTTGCAACGACGCGAGGTGGTTAAGGGTCTTGAGGTCAAGCAGCGTCTGTTCCTTGTGATTGATCAGCAAGTGGCCGTCATTGCTGACGCTGACCGATTCGCTGCTGTCTTTCATCGGGACTTCGAACGCCAGAAACGACTTGTCGGGCGCGATCACGGTTTTGGGATCAGCGCTGACGCTCAGGTTCGCGCGCAGCGGCGACACCCCGGAAGTGGCAGCGATACGAATGACCTGCGGCAAGCTGGCCGCCGGATGATCAAGATAGCTCTGCGGCACCAGCAGTTGCGTACTGGTGGCGAAGCGCGCAGCCATGCCAGAGAAGTCGTCGTCCAGCGTCGATTTGTCGAGAACCACATGACTTGTCGGCAGCACGGAAATCGGGAACGCTTGCGGCGTCTCCAGGCATTCGTTGCTCACCGGCTGACGCTGGAAAGACACACGCAGCGTGTTCTGCGCGGCCAGGGCGTAGCGCGGAATGCGCGCTTCGATACGCTCTTTCTGGCCGTTGGCGTCGAGCTGTCTGGCACCGATCAGGTAGTCATTGAGAAACAAGGTCGCCACCGGTGGCGTGCCGGAAGCGCCGGGTGCTGCAGCGATATCGATCACAGCGTTGACCGGGACGCGGCCGTCATACGCCACAGCGCCGAGTGGGAACGATGCGCTCCAGTCGGTCTTGGCCAGCACATCCACGGTGCCCGGTTTGCCGCCCAGTCGGGTAAGCGCCACACGGCCGTCTTCGCTGAGGGGCATGTTGGCTTCTTCGCCGATGGTCAGCTGACGATTGCGCGCCAGTTTGTTCCACGCCGAGCTGAACAGACCGATGGCTTTGCCGGCCGACTCTGGCTTGATCATCAGCATCGGACGGGCGCCGAGCAGCGCTAGGCGTACGTCGTCGGTCCCTGTTTCGAGGGCCGCTTTGACGTGGCTTTCACGCCATTGAGCCAAGGCATTGCTGGCGCTGGCATCGAGCCCCTGAACCTGGGTTTGCAGCGCGTCGAGAGATTCGTTGATCGCCTTGAGCAAGGCTGCATCGCCCACCGCCAGGTCCGCTTGCAGCGACGGCGTCTGGCCGAGCAGCAAAAGAGCGCCAATCTCGGCCGGGTTGGCCAAGGTGTGCTGGCCAGTGCCGTCGAGTGCGGCGAACGCCGGGATCTGCTTGAGCTCATTCGGAATACGCAGGCTGCTCAGATCGATACTGTCTTGCAATGAGGGGAAGGGCAGGATGCGCGCTTGTTTGCCGATGCGTTCCAAGGCGACGCCCAGGCGCCATGCGGCGTCGTAGCTGGTGCTGGACAAAGTGCCAGGGGCCACAAGAAGACCGGGCTTGCCTGGCAGTGCATTCCACGCCGCGCCGACGTCTTTCAATTCGTTGGCGTTGTAGCTGTAGGTCAGACGGGTGTGGGGATCGATGCGCAGCACGTTGCCGATGGCGCGTTCGTCTTCACACAAGACTTTGGAAATCACCGAGGACCATGCGATGCCCAGGCGCAGCGAACCACTGTCGCGCGGCGCTTTATCGACGCCCAAAACTGCACTGGCGTTGCCTTCGGCTTCGTTGAGACCCAGGGCGCGCACCGGATAACCGTCCAGCGACAGCAGCAGCGTGTTACGGCCCGCCTCGCCATTCAGGTAGCTGGCGTCGAAATTCAGCGTCGCATCCGTCAGCGGCACGTCGGCCGGGACCGGCAGGTAAAGCTCACGGCGAGCGTCACTGGCGTTGAGAATGATGGGTCGATCGATGCCCAGATCCTTGAGTTCGATGACGCGCTCCTGGCGGGTGTCGGCATTGAGGCGGCTAATGGCCTGGCTCAACGGCGTTTCTGCGGCCAGTGCGAAAGCAGGTGTGAGCGCGAGCAGGCTCATGCCGCAGGCAAGGGCATTCAGCGCGCCCGTATTAACGGAAACGGAAGACTTCATTCAGGTCGATCTCGGTCAAGGCTCAAGGCCAGTGGGGTCTTGATGGGCAAGTGGAGGCTGCGCAAGCCGGATTCGGAAAGCTCATGACTGCTGAGCGTCCGATTGATGCGCAAACACATCCACTGCCTCAGGGGCTTTATTAATTACCCGTCGCAGCGGGGGTTTAAGGACATAGCGTTGCTAGCGAGCAACTGCGCGCAGTGCGGCGGGCTGAGGCTGCGCGTCGGCAGGTTCAAGCCGTCGGCGCGGTGTTTCGGGGACAAACTCATCGACAGGGCGTCCCATCAGCGCATCGACAATCCGTGCGCTGGCATGGCCGTCACCATAGGGATTGGCTGCGCGAGAGGCAGTGCGCCACAGGTGTTCATCGTCGAGCAAAGCGCAGACGCCACGCACGATGGCATTGGGCTCCGTGCCGACAAGACGCACCGTGCCTGCCGCCACTGCTTCGGGCCGCTCGGTGACATCGCGCATCACCAGCACCGGTTTGCCCAGGGACGGGGCTTCTTCCTGCACACCGCCGGAGTCGGTCAGGATCACGTGAGCACGCTGCATCAGCCGCACGAACGACAGGTAATCCAGCGGCTGAATCAGGTGCACTTTCGGCAGATCACCCAAGTGCTCGGTCACCGGGCCCAGTACGTTGGGGTTCAGGTGCACCGGGTAAACAATCTGCACATCGTCGCGTTGAGCCAAGGTGCGCAGCGCTTTGCAGATGTTGAGGAAGCCGTCGCCGAAGTTCTCGCGGCGATGCCCGGTCACCAGCAGCATTTTGCGTTCGGGCACCAAAAAGTTGAATTGGCGATCCAGCGCCGCGCTCAATTGGCGATTGCTGTCGATCCGTTGCGCGGTCATTTGCAGCGCATCGATGACCGTGTTGCCGGTGACGAACGAGATGCCCTGAAGGCGTTCGCCCAGCACATTGCGTCGGGACTGCGCGGTGGGCGTAAACAAAAGATCCGACACCAGATCGATGCTGCGTCGGTTCATCTCTTCAGGCCATGGCTGATGAATGTCACCGGTGCGCAGACCGGCTTCGACATGGCCGACCGGGATGCGTCGGTGAAACGCCGACATGGCAGCAACCATCGCTGAAGTGGTGTCGCCATGAACCAGCACTTTGTCTGGTTGCATCTGCTCAAGGATCGGGTCGATGGCAGCGTACAAGGCGGCGGTCAGGGAGTTGAGCGTTTGCCCAGGTCTCATTACGTCCAGGCTGTAATCAGCCTTCAGGTCAAACATGTCCAGCACTTGTTGAAGCATGCTTTGGTGTTGCCCGGTGATGCAGATACGCGAATCGATGCCCGGCTCTTGCGCCAGCGCTCTGACCAGCGGCGCCATTTTGATAGCTTCAGGTCGGGTACCAAAAATTGACAGGATTTTGATTCTGGAGTCACGTTCAACCATGGGTTTCCTCCCGCGCTAAATAAGCGCCGCACAGCAGTTATCATGAGGGCGATGCGCCATCAATTAACTAGCAAGTTGGTTTGTGTATCGGGTGGGAAAGATCGGAATGGAGATTCGATGTTCACTTCAATGTGAGATGGCGCTATGCCTTGTAACCCGAGCAGGGGCCGATTATTAGCGGAATAAATCGGCAATGCAAAAGGTTTGTACAACTTTTTTAAAATTAAAAAGTATGAAACTTTCAATATTCAGAAGGGTCGGGCTTTAATTTTTAACTGAGTGCTGGGGATTTTTAGTGCTAAAACGCTTGAAGATGCGAGAGGGTCGATAATCCTCTGGAAGCCAGTAAATACAAGGGGTATGGCGTGATGGTGAGTGCGCAATAATGAGTTGTTAATTGCTCGTTCAATACGGGCGGGTTATTTTTTTGGCGTTGTTAAGTTGTCGTTTGTTTTGGAGTGAGCCATGAAAATGACGTTAAATAAATGGCGGTTTTGATGACTTCTGGATCTTCATTTCTTCAGCGGTTTCATACTTTTTAAATAAAATTGAACTGCGGCTGGGTGGTGAAGGTCGGCGGACGATACTAACAAAAGATCGGACCATGTCTACAAGATTCTCCGATCAGTTATTGATCATCTTAATATGCGGATTGCCTGAGCATATTGGGTCAAATGGTTCACCTAATGCGTCATTGGTTTAAGGGCGTTAGCCGCAAGCGCCTGGATTGAAAATGCTACAGCCACCACAGCCGTTAAAATCTGGATCCTTTCAGACAAGAAAAGGTAATGTCTAGGCGGGCACAATCTACCCATCGATACTAAAAATACTATCCTGACACCCCGGCCTGTTACGGCGGGCGAAGCGTCAGGCGGCGTGGCATTTAACCTGCGCCAACGCTTTCTATTCATGCTGCCATCACAACGACCAGAACAAGGCATACGTGTAGGAATGAATATCGCGTCTACTGCGCTTCTCCACTCATCCCGACAGCACCTGTCGCCCTACGGCTGGCTTTTGCGACTGGGCTCGGTGGCAATCACGCTGATCATCTTTCTGATCGACTGGCTTAGCACGCTCGACGTCGCTATTGCGGTGTTGTACGTGGTGGTCATTCTGATCTCCGGCGACCTGTTCACGCGCAAGGGCCTACTGGCGGTTTCGCTGACCTGTGGACTCCTGACATTGGCGGCGTACCTGCTGTCCCATGGCACGCAGTGGCTTACGCCAGCTTTTGCCCGCTGCATAGTCAGCCTGGCAGCCATCGCGATTACCTCGTATCTGGCGCTGAAGAATAAAGACGCGAAAGACGCTTTGCAGGCGCAGGTCCACCTGCTGCATCGCAGCGAAGCGTTTCTGGCCGAAGCGCAGCGATTGAGCCTGACCGGCAGCATCGGCCTGAAAATGCCCAGCGCCGATATGTATTGGTCAGACGAGGCCAAGCGGATTTTTGAATTCGAGCATTTGCATCCAACGCTTGAATGCGTAATCGGTCGCACGCACCCCGAAGACGTCGGCGCGCTCAAGTCATTCATCGAGATGGCGTATGCCGGGCACGCCAGCCTGGAAACCGAATTTCGCCTGTTGATGCCGGATGGCAGCGTCAAGTGCCTGCGCATGCTCGCCTGTCAGGTGCGCGATGCGAACGGTGAGTGCGAGTATATCGGTGCGCTGATGGACGTGACGGCGACCAAAAATGCCGAGGAAGCGCTGCATCGATCGCAGATGCAGCTGGCCCACATCACTCGGATTACGACCCTGGGTGAATTGGCGGCGTCCATTGCCCATGAGGTCAATCAACCGCTTGCAGCCATCACCACCAACGCCGAGGCCGGTTTGCGCTGGCTGAATCGTCCGGTGCCCGATCTGGATGAAGTGCGCAGCGCTACTGAGCGCATCATGAGTGAGGCGCATCGTGCCAGCGAAGTCATCCGCCGGATACGCGCGCTTTCGCGCAAGACCATCCCCCAGCACGTCCAGGTTGATCTGCGGCAAGTGCTGCAAGAGTCAGTTGAACTGGTCCGGCGGGAGATCCAGCGTCATCGCGTGACACTTGAGTTAAAGGTGGGTGATCGGGCGTTGTACGCCGATGGCGATCGCATTCAGTTGCAACAGGTGATCATCAATCTGCTGATCAATGCCATGCAGGCGATGTCGGGCATGCAGGCTAAAAGCCGAAAGTTGACAGTGCGCCTGTCTGTGCCGCCAGCCGGAGGCGTGCAGCTTGGCGTTCAGGACAATGGGCCGGGAGTGGCTGCGCAGAATCTGCCCAGCCTGTTCAACCCGTTTTTTACCACCAAGCCAGAGGGGATGGGCATGGGGCTATCGATTTGCCGTTCGATTATCGAGGCCCATGGCGGGCGCATCTGGGCGGAAAGTGAGTTGGGGCACGGTGCATTGTTGAGCTTCTCGCTCCCGGCCTGCGCGGAGGTTCAGCCATGACCGCTCCAGCACTGATTCCGACGGTGTTTGTGGTCGATGACGACCCGGCGCTGCGTACTGCACTCAATAGCCTGCTGCGTTCGGTGGGCATGCAAGTGTTCACCTACGCCTCGGGCGCTGAGTTTTTGCAGCATTCTTTTGACGACGCCCCGGCGTGTCTGATTCTGGACGTGCGGCTGCAGGGTGAGAGCGGGCTGGATTTCCAAGTGCGCCTGACCGAACAGAAGATCTGGATGCCGATCATTTTCGTCAGCGGCCACGGCGACATCGCCATGTCAGTCAAAGCCATGAAGGCTGGTGCGCTGGATTTCCTGGTCAAGCCGTTCCGCGATCAAGACCTGCTTGATGCGGTGTCGATGGCGCTGCAGCAGGACAGCAAGCGCCGAGAGACCGGCAAGTCCGCCGCCAACCTGCAAGCGCGCTACCAGACCCTGACCCCTCGGGAGCAGGAAGTCATGGCTTTTGCTGTGACCGGTCTGATGAACAAGCAAATCGCATCAGAAATGGGCCTCAGCGAAATCACCGTCAAGATCCACCGCGGCCATGCGATGAAGAAGATGCAAGCCAAGACCTTTGCTGATCTGGTGAAGATGTCGCAGGCGTTGGGAAGTTGAGCGTTGCCAATTTCGCGGGCGAGTCGCAATGCTGCCCACTCGCCCCAACGGCTTTCGGCCAGCATCAAAAACTGACGGGCGCAGCCTGAATATCTTTGCGCGACACACAACCCAGTAGGAGCTGACGAGCAGCGCGAGGCTGCGATGCGGTGTGTCTGATGAACCGCAATCGCAGCCTCGCGTTGCTCGTCAGCGCCTACGCCCTCCGGGCAGAAGCGCAAATGCGGGAATGTCGCGCTGTTGGTCCAGGAAGCACATCATTCGTTGGAGCGAGATTTGCCCGCGAAGCTTTTGATCCTGGCCGCAGGCCGTGGGAGCGGACCTGTCCGCGAAGAAGTTGGACAATCCTCCATGTGGTGCCTGGGCCACCGCATTCGCGGACAGGTCCGCTCCCACAGTCATTTGTGCAGCCCTCGCGTTTTTGTAGCAGCTGACGATCTGACAGGCGCTCCACCGGCCTTCGGCCAGAATCGAGTGAATGGTTGGCTTTGCTGAGCTGTCCATTCGGTCAGGAAACGCGCCGTTGGTCGCTAATGGCATTTAGTCATACACCTGTATAGTTCTTTGTTGGTGGTCAGCCCGGTACGGTGTCGGCAGCAGTCGTGTGCATCCGTGCACATGTTTCTTTTGCCTGTAACGCTCAAGGTGTTCCGCTTGCCCAGACTTCCCCTGATCGCAGTTGTCGACGACGACACTGCGGTGCGCGCCAGTATCGATAGCCTGATCCGTTCGCTGGGTTTCGTTGCTTGCCTGTTTGGCTCTGCGGAGGACTTTCTGCTGTCCGAGGATCGTGATCACGCCGATTGCCTGATCACTGACGTGCAGATGCCGAACATGAGCGGTGTGGAGTTGCATGAACAGCTGACGGCTCGTGGATACCAGATTCCGACCATCTTCATCACCGCCTTCCCGGAGGACGCCATTCGCAAACGCGCGATGACGGGCAGTGCAGTGTGTTTTCTCGGCAAACCTTTTCAGGGACAGGCGCTGATCGATTGCATCCAGTCCACACTTAGCTGATCCGCGCGGCCCTTGCGCGTTGCTCGTCCAACAGCAGCTGCAATCGCTGAATCAGCAATATGTCGGTGATCGTGGACATCGCAATTATTTGTGCTGATTAAACATACAGATCAGTACGGATCGGATATGGCCTGGCTCTGGCTTATATGCGCTCCTTGATAGCCAATGCCGTGAGCACCGTATTGGTCCATTCGGCTGATAATGCGCTAGGGCAGCTGCACTTTTTTATGGCTGCACATGGCGGTACATCTTCCTTTTACCCCCGTGGGCATTGATCCGACTTAGGTGCTTGAAACAGTAAATCAGAGCGAGCGATCTCACGCTTACAGTAATACCCCGCAGTACTGCTTGGGTTTGGCCGTTTAATATTTGTTTATATCCAGCCGCTCTTCCCGTGTCTGTTGGGCAAGACGAGGCAGCAAATTAAAAAACAGGATTTCAGACCAAACTCGCATGCCGACAACGAGATAACTTTTGACGCCATAAAACAGTCAGTTCCCGGCGCGAGGGTCTTGATAGTCGTCATCATCAAGATGCAGGTATGCCCTTAAGAATGCGGTCATCCCTGAGCACAGATATTGCATACAGCGCTGCATCGATACATTGAGGGGAAGAAACGACTCAATGCGGTGGGTTGATATAGATCTGAAAGATTTGTCTGCGATGATCGTTCGATGTTTGTCGCATCTTTATGAGTTAAACCGATACGCCGGGCTCTGCCTGAAACTCTTTTGCAGTGAGAAAGAAAGCAATGCCCATGATTCCCCTGTTGATTTGCGACGACTCCAATATGGCGCGCAAACAGCTGATACGGGCTTTACCCGCAGATTGGGGCGTGTCAGTCACCACCGCAACCAACGGCCGCGAAGGGCTTGAAGCTATTCGCCAAGGGTTGGGCCGAGTCGTGCTGTTGGACCTGACCATGCCCGACATGGACGGTTATCAGGCCTTGGCGGCGATGCGCGCCGAAAACCTGCAGGCCAGCGTCATCGTGGTCTCAGGCGATGTGCAGGAAGAGGCTGTGCGCCGGGTCATGGAACTGGGCGCGCTGGCGTTTCTCAAAAAACCGGCCGATCCCCTTGAGCTGCAACAGACCCTGGAGCGCCTGGGGTTACTTGGCGAGCCCAGCAAGGGCGTCGCCGTGGCGCCGAACGTTGCGCACGCTGCCATTACGTTTCAGGACGCCTTTCGCGAAACGGTCAACGTTGCCATGGGCCGGGCTGCGGCATTGCTGGCGCGCGTGCTTGGCGTGTTTGTGCAGTTGCCGGTGCCCAACGTCAACATGCTGGAAGTGGGCGAGTTGCACATGGCGCTGGCCGATGCCCAGAGCAGTGATCGTCTGACGGCGGTGTGTCAGGGTTATATCGGCGGTGGTATCGCGGGCGAGGCGCTGCTGCTGTTTCATGATTCCGAAATCGCCGACATGGCGCAGTTGATGAAGCTTGATTCCTCTGGCGAGTCGGCAGATGAAAGCTCCGACATGGAGATGCTGCTGGACCTCTCGTCGATCCTGATCGGTGCTTGCCTGAGTGGCATCGCTGAGCAAATCGATATCGCGTTCTCGCAAAGCCATCCGCAAGTGCTTGGCACGCAGGGCGGCATTGATGAACTGATCCGCATCAACGAGCAGCGCTGGAAGAAAACCCTCGCCGTGGAGATCAGCTACAGCCTGGAAGGCCACAATATTCACTTCGATCTGCTGCTGTTGTTCACCGAAGATTCGGTCGAGCGGCTGTCGCGCAAACTCGCCTACCTGATGAGCTGATGGATGAACGATCGAATTGATGTGCGCGAACTGCATTGGCTGCTGACCATCACTCAAAGCATTGATGTGGGCGTGGTGGTGGTGGACCAGCAATATTGCGTGCAGGTCTGGAACACCTTTATGGAAAACCGTTCTGGCGTGCTGCCGTACGAGGCGGCAAACCAGTCGTTTTTCGAGCTGTTCCCCGAGGTCAATCGGCAGTGGCTCAAGAGGAAAATCGACAACGTCATCACCCTTGGCACTCCCGCATTTACGATCTGGGAGCAACGGCCTTATCTGGTGCGGTTCAAGAGCTATCAGCCGATCACAGGGCTTGAAGACTTTATGTACCAGAACACCACGATGTTCCCGTTGCGCTCCACCAACGGCGAGGTCACGCATGTGTGTCTGGTGATCTATGACGTTACCGATGTGGCGACCAACCGCCTGCAATTGCAGGCCGCCAACCTGCAATTGCAGAAGCTCTCCAGCACCGATCGGCTGACCGGGTTGTACAACCGCGGGCATTGGGAAGAGGCGTTGCGCCTGGAGTACGCGCGGCATGTCCGCTACGGCACCTCGGCGGCGCTGGTGATGTTCGACATCGATCACTTCAAGCGGGTCAACGATTCGTACGGTCACCAATGCGGTGATCGGGTTATCCAGCGCGTGGCGGATGTGGTGCGCGAGCATATTCGGGATTCGGACATTGCCGGTCGCTATGGCGGCGAAGAGTTCGCCATCCTGCTGCCCGATACCGATAAATACGGCGCGGGGGTTTTCGCCGAACGTCTTCGCATCGCGATCCAAGCCCAGGAAGTCCCCCATGAAGGCCAGGCGATCCGCTGCACTGTCAGCCTGGGCGTCGCCGACCTGACCCTGCCGCTGGATGATCACAAAACCCTGATCGAATGGGCTGACCAGGCGTTGTATGCGTCGAAGAAGAACGGGCGTAATCAGGTGTCGGTGTATGAGCCCAATTGAAGTTCTGTTGGAGCGAGGCTTGCCCGCGAAGTTAGCGCCTCGGTATTACCTGACACTTCGCATAGTTAGCTTCGCGGGCAAGCCTCGCTCCAACGGCCTTCGGCCAGAATCAAAAGACCGTGGATATCTTTTTTAAGACAACTCCGCAAAATCACTCAGCACATCATCGCGCAGCGCAATGAAACGAGCATCGCTGCGGTTTCTCGGGCGGGGCAGGTCGATGTCGACGATGCGCCGGATCCGCCCAGGATTGGGCTGCATCACCACCACCCGATCACCCAGATACACCGCTTCATCCACATCGTGAGTCACGTGCACCATGGTGATTTTTTCGTGCTGCCAGATGTGTTGCAGCTCGCGTTGCAGACGGGTGCGAGTCAAGGCATCGAGCGCGCCAAAAGGCTCATCGAGCAGCAACACGCTGGGCCGATTCACCAGCCCGCGCGCGATAGCGACACGCTGTGCCATGCCGCCTGAGATCTGATGCGGGTAGGACGCGACAAAGTCCTGCAGCCCCACCAACTTGATGTGTTCGGTCACGGCTTCGCGTTTCTGTGCGGCGCTCAAGGGGGCGTTCTTCAAACCCACAGCGACGTTCTGCTCCACGGTCAACCACGGGAATAACCGGTGATCCTGAAACACAATGCCGCGCTCAAGCCCCGTGCCATGAATGGGCGTTTCGCCCAGCAATATCCGGCCGTCGTAGTCCTCGTCCAGCCCAAGGATCAGCCGCAGCAATGTCGATTTTCCGCAGCCGCTGGCGCCGACGATGGTGATGAACTCACCGGGTTCGATATCCAGCTGAACGTTGTCGAGCACCTGCAATTGCGTGTCGTCGCCCGTCGTCGACTGAAAGCGCTTGCTGATGTTTTCCAGTCGAAGGCCGTTCTTATTAGGTGAAGAGTTGTTGGATGAAGAGCCGGGCGAGAGATTAAGTGCATTGGACATATTGTCGATCCTGTCTGAAAACGATTAGCGCGGCGTGATGCCGTAGAGGCGCTGAATGCGACGTTCGACCTTGCGTGCCAGTGTGTTCAACGCCCAACCCACCAAGCCGATGACCACCATCCCGAACAACACCAGGTCCATCATGAAATGCTCGCTGCCGTCGATGAGCGTATTGCCGATGCCGTCGCCGGAGACCAGTAGATATTCCGCGCCAATGGTCGCCAGCCACGAATACACCAGCCCCAGATAAATGCCGGTAAAGATGGAGGGCAGTGCGGCGGGCAACATCACCCCGACCACCGTTTGCCAGCGCGTGAAGCGATACACCCGCGCGACTTCCAACAAATTGTCCGGCACGTTACGGATGCCGTCGCAGGTGTTGACCACCACCGGGACCAATGCCGCCAGCGACAGGAACACCACTTTGGCGACGTCACCCAGGCCGAACCACACCGAAATGAGCGGAATCCACGCAAACAGAGAGATCTGTTTGAAGGTATTGAAACTCGGCTCGACCAAGCGCTCGAACAGCCGGGAGAAACCCAGCAGACAGCCCAGCACCAGGCCCAATCCTGTACCGATGAAAAAGCCGCTGAGATTGCGCACCAGACTCGCCGAAATCGCTCGCCAGAATTGGCCGGAAGCCACTTGCGACCAGGCGGTTTCAGCGACCTTCTGCGGCGAAACCAACAGGCCTGAAGTGCTCCAGCCTTGATTCGCCGCCAGCCACCAGACCGCCAGCCCGAGAGTCGGCAGCACCCAGCCGCGATAGCGCTTATTGCCCTCTTTATAAGTCGAAGCGAAGGCGTTCATTGCAGCCTCCCGATTGTCAACGCACGGCCTTTGTTCAACCGTCGCTCCACGGCCTCAAAACCGCGATCAATCAGCAAGCCGACTGCGCCGACCACCACGACGGCAGCCATCACCAGGTCCAGCTGAAACAGCTGGCGTCCGTAGGCGATCAGGTAACCCAGGCCCTCGCTCGATGCCAGCAACTCGACCACCACCAACGACAACCAGGCTTTGGTGAAGCCCAGGCGCAGGCCGGTAAAAATAGGAGGGATGGCGGAGGGGATTACGATGTCAGTGACGATCTGCCGGCGGCTGAAACCGTAAGCAGCACCCACTTCCAGCAACCCTTTGGGCGCCTGTCGAAACGCTTGCAGCGTGCACAGCGTTACCGGGATCAATGCGGCATGGGCGATCAGCACATATTTGAGCGGCTCACCGATGCCAAACAGCAGCAGCGCGAACGGCAGCCACCCCAACACCGGAATCTGTACCAGCGCGTTGAACGTGGGAAACAGATAATCCTCGATGGTTTTTGACAGCCCCATCGCCAAGCCCAATGCCATGCCTAAACCCGCACCGAGCACAAACCCCACCAGCACCCGTTGCAGGCTGGCCGAGGCGTTCAGCCACAGGTCGCCGCTGGTGATCAGATCGGTGAGGGTCTGATAGACGAAGGCCGGGGGTGGCAGCACTTGCTCTGATAGCCAGCCACGTTCGGTGCCCACGTACCACAAGCCCAGCAGCGTGAGCGGCAGCAACCACGGCAGCGCGCTGTTGCTCAGCCTTGCGCGCCATTTGCCAGCTGTGTTTGGTCTCTCTTTAACGCGACGCGCTGGCCGGGCAGGGAAGGCGGGCAAGCGCTCGATGGATGCGCTCGATTGCGGCACATCATGATTCAGTTGGCGGGCAGAGGCGTGGGCGCGGGACATCGTCTCAGCCTCCGCTTTTTGCTGGCGTCGCCGATGGCTTGGTCGACGCCGTGGCGGTGTTAGCCGGTTGCTTGCCATCGGGGCCATACGGCGTCCAATAGTGCTCAAGGCCTTTGTTCTTCAGCGCCGTTTCCAGATAGCGGGTTTCAAACCAGCCGTCGACCGACACCGGGCGACGAATCATTTTCTCCTCCTTGGCCTGATCGGCGACCGCTTGATAGCGCGAGCGCAAAAACTCGTCCACCAGCGGCGAGGCGCTGTCGCGCAATGTCAGGTTGGCGAAGTCGGCTTTCAGAGAGTCCAGTGGCTCGTTGGTCTTGGCCCATTCGTTCAGCACCGCGTCGCGGTTGTGATCATCGGACTCCCACTTGGCCGCATCGACCAGTGTGTCGACCACCTTTTGCACGTTGTCCGGATGTTCTTGCTCGTACGGCCCGCGCACCACCAGCGCCAATTGGCGGGTGTAGCGCACATCGTTGGTCGGGTTGTCGAAAATGATGTCGATCAGGCCCTGATCACGCAGTTTGAACAGCTCGCGGCCGCCGAACGCTGCATCGACACCCTTGGACGCCAGCGCCGCCTGACTGCTGCCGCTGTCCAGATTGATCACTTTCAGATCACGCTCGCTCAGCCCGTGGTCAGCCAGCAGGTTGATCGAAACCAGGTGAGCGTTGGTGCCGCGGAAGACCGCGACTTTCTTGCCCTTCAGGTCCTCGATGCTTTTGATGTCCGAGCCCTTGGGCACCGCCAGATAAACGTTGGCGCGCACGCCGATGGCCGCGAGCAGCTTGGTGTCCAGCCCATTGGAACGGGCAACCACTTGCGGCAAATCACCTTCGTAGGCGAAGTCCAGTTGCTGATTGGAAAGGGCCTCATTCACCGCTGGCCCTGCGCCTTTGAAGAAGAACCACTGCACCTCGGTGCCGGTACCCGCGAAGGCTTTTTCCAGCAGTTGCTGGTTGCGCACGATGCTCAGTGGCGAACCGCTGAACGTGACTGGGTCGCCACCGCCTGCGTTCGCCACGCCGATGCGCAAGACGTCGGCTTGGGCCAAGGGAGTCATCAGCAGCGCCGCCAGTGCGGTAGCTACGCTTTTATTGCTGAACAACGATTTTCGCTTGGCCTGTGCCATGACGGTTCCATCCTGTGAAAGTGAAAAAGAGGTTCAGGCAGCCAAGTGTTTCTTGTCGGCTTCGGTCTTGGGCGACAGCGTTTCAGGGGAGGGTTTGATCGCCTGGCTCAAGCGCCCGTCGACGCCGTAAGGCACATCGCCTGCGACAGTGGTGCGACGCACGATGCGTTCGGCATCGCCGTAATCGTTGATGGCGATATGTTGAGTGGCGCGGTTGTCCCAGATCACCACATCACCAGCCTGCCAGCGCCAGCGCACGGTGTTGTCAACGTGAGTGATTCGCTCATGGAACAGGCGAATCAGCTGTTTTGAATCGTTGCTGCTGACGCCCTGAATCTGTTTGACGAAGTGCCCGAGCAGCAGAGTGCGCTCCCCGGTTTCAGGGTGAACCCGCACCAATGGATGTTCGGTTTCGTAGACTTCGGCGGTGAACTGCTCGCGGTAGCGTTTCAGGCCGGCGTCGCTGGTGTTGCGCGGTGCGGCGTAGTCATAAAGATTGGTGTGCAGCGCGCGCAGATTGTCAGCCAGCTGTTTGAGCGGCTCAGGCAAATCGGTGTAGGCGGTGGCGGTATTGGCCCAGACCGTGTCGCCCCCGTAGGGAGGAATGACCACGCCGCGCAGGATGGAAAGCTTGGGGTAGTTGGCGACGAAGGTGACGTCGGTGTGCCAGGAATTGGCGCGGGTTTCCTTGGCATCGAGGTGCAGGATGGCGTTGCTTTGTTCAGCTGAACGGACGGTGGGGTGCGGCACTTGATCGCCGAATCGGCGAGAGAAACTCTCATGCTGCTCGTCGCTGAGATACTGCTCGCGAAAGAACAGCACTTTGTATTTCAGCAGCGCTGAGTTGATGAAATCGAACTCTTGGGCAGAAATGTCACCGGACAATTGAACGCCACTCAATTGAGCGCCGATCCTGCCAGCCACAGGGTTGATCTGAATCGCCATGTCTGAATTCCTGTTTCAGGGTTGTTGTGGCTCAGATCATAAGGATATAAATACGGGTTTAGATAATCACATTTAGTTCTAAATATAGAAGCGTCTGTATGCCGAGGATTTATGAAGATAACCGCGGGATATAAGGTTATTCGTAAAACCTGTAGGAGCGAATTCATTCGCGAGACGGCTGCGAGTCGAGTGCTTTGGAAGGGCACTCTCGCGGATGAATTCGCTCCTACAGGACTTTGCCCGCCTCAGGTATGGGTTGCATCTGCCGGTGTCTGGGTTGGCTTGAACCCGTTCAACGAACGTCTTACCCGGCTGGCCAGCGAGCTGCTGCCGTGCACGTTGTGATAATGGAACACCGCAGTGGCGCGCAATGCGTCCGGGGCGACAGGCAGATTGGTATGCAGCGAGCGGTAGCCCCAGAACAAATACAGATTGCCGGGAAGCATGCGGATACGCGTAAACGCTTCGGCTTTTTTGGCGAAGCGCTTCGCCAGGCGGCGCTGCATCCAGCGGTTATCCACCAATAATTTGTCCAGCAGGTTCAAGGCGTAGTTGCGACGCAGCGGTCGACGACTGGGCAACATCAGCAGATCGCCGCTTTCGCCTTCATCGGGCATGCAAACCGGCATGATTGTCGTCAGCGCAAATGAGTCGTAATGGAAGATCAGCGATTCACGGCGGCCACCATCACCTGTCAGGCAGCGCAGGGTTTGTTGCAATCCCGAATCTCTGGATTCCTGCCCGGTTGCGCCAACAACGATGCGCCGACACAAATCGATGAACTCCCGCGAGTTGCCCCATTCCTGAAGCGGAGTTCCGGCAACCGCCTCGTTGCCCGCCAGCGCCACGTAATTATTGCCTGCCGCCGCCACCGCGCCGACGACGAGGTCCTGCAACTGCGCGAGTTGCTCGCTGTTCGCCCAGTCGGGAAGAACTGCGTAGCCGCAATGGTCAATGGTCTCGATCAGACTCTTGATCTGTGCCTCGGAAAAAGTCGTGTAAGGCATAGCGCCTCCTCGGTAAAACCACTGGACAAGCATCCTTGCATTCAGATTTGGTTAGCCCGGTACGACAGCGCCTGCATGCAGCGGCCCAGAGAGGTGGGACAGTGCTTACAACGGCAAATGCCGGGGATGTAATCGATGTCATTCAAGAAATATTCAACGGGGAATTGGCCGTCCCGTTGTTGTCCTGTTTCACAGACAACCGCTCAGGTAGCGGTGGAAAACCGGACCGTCCCGATCACCCGTCGCGGCCGGCGACGGAGCTTCAGATCGGAAGACTTCACTGTGATTGCCCCCAGGAAACGTCTCTTGTTACAGACTGTTTCAGCAGCGGCAAGGCGAGATACTAGCAGCTAGCACAGCGTTCGCTCGTTGCTGAATGAAAATATTTCAAACTATTTCTTTTTAGGCGTTTAACTGAAAAAAGTGTCCGTTTTTGATACAGATTGAGCGTTTTTCGCAGCGTATTCGGGGGGCGCTTCTGTACCAATTATGTGTCACTATTTATTGCGAAGGGTGCGGAGAGAGGTCGAAGGCGGGGTGACTGTCGGGGGCTGGCGCGGGATAAAAGCGCTTCTGCCCATCAGGATTGGAGTCAGCGCGGACAGGGCCGCGCTTCTGCCATGAAATGCCTGTGCAGCTGTTCAAATCAGCTTCCGAATGCGGGTTCTTGAAGCCCTTTGACCCCCGGTTGCAGCGCGAACACCCCGCCCGCAAGGGGCTGGTCGCTGATGTCGCCGTCAGGACGTATTGAGGTCACAAACAGGGTGTCCAGGTCCTTGCCGCCAAACGCGCACATGGCAGGCTTTTTCACCGGGACGGCCAAGGATTTATCCAGCTTGCCCGCAGGCGTGAAGCGATGAATCAGCCCCGCATCGTTGCCGCATATCCAATAGCAACCGTCGGCATCGACCGCTCCGCCATCGGGGCGTCCGGGGAACTGATTCATGTCGACGAAGAGACGGCGGTTGTGGGGCGTGCCGCTGTCGGTGTCGTAATCGAAAGCCCAGATTTTCTGAACGGTGGGGTGTGAATCGGAGAGGTACATGATCGTGCCGTCCGGACTGAAGCCCAAGCCGTTGGGTACGATAAAGTCGGTCAGTTGCGGTTGCAGCGGGGTGGGTTGCCCGGCGCTGTAGCGGTACATCGAGCCCACCACTGCGTTGGCCGCCATGTCCATGAACATGGTTCCTGCCCAGAAGCGTCCTTGGCGATCACAGCGGCCGTCGTTGAAGCGCATGTTACTGCGAGGATGATCAACGCCGATCAGAGGTGTGGTCGTGAGTGTCCCGTCATCGTTTGGACTGACGCGAAACAGGCCGCTTTGCATCCCGGCGATCCAGCTGCCATCCCCATAGCGGGCGATACAGGCGATCATTTCCGGCGCTTCCCAACTTTGCGTCAGGTTGTCTTGCGGGCTCCAGCGGTGCAGACGCCGCGCCGGGATATCGACCCAGTACAGCGCTTGTTCTTGTGGGTCCCACACAGGGCTTTCACCGGTGGCATTGCGTGCGTCGAGTATCAATTGGGCAGACATGGCGAATCATTCCGTCGTTTTCAGTTCGCCGACTGCTTCAGCCGGCGTTCCCGCTAGGCCCACTGCCGACTCACTCGTCGCCGAATGGCCCGGACTCAACAAACGCGCCGCCTTGATAGACCATCGCCGGGTCATTGGCGGCTGGCATCGGCTGAGCCTCCACCTTGGCGCGGAAGCGTTCGGAGCTGTCTTTCGGGGTGTAACCCAAGTGATTGGCCAGACGGTTATCCCACCACACATCCCGGTTGGCGGAAGCGCCATACACCACGGTATGTCCGACATTCGGCGTGGTCAGCCCTTTGTAGATCAGCTGCGTGAGGTCGTCGTAGCTGAGCCAGGTGCTGAGCATCCGGCGGTTTTGCGGTTCAGGGAACGAGGAGCCGATGCGTATGCTCACGGTCTCGATGCCATAGCGATCGAAGTAGAAACTGGCCATGTCTTCGCCATAAGACTTGGACAAACCGTAATAGCTGTCCGGACGGCGCGCGGCGCTGGCGTCGATGGTTTCGTCCTGGCGATAGAAGCCGATGACGTGGTTGGAGCTGGCGAAGATCACACGCTTGACGCCATGGCGACGCGCGGCTTCGTAGATGTGAAAGATACCGCTGATGTTCGCGCCGAGAATCTCTTCGAACGGCCGCTCAACCGACACCCCACCGAAATGCACGATGGCGTCCACGCCTTCCACCAATTGGTGAACAGCGTGTTTGTCGGATAGATCGCACGTCTGGATTTCTTCGTGGCTACCAGCAGCCGGGGCCATTTCCGAGATATCGGACAGACGAAGAATATTGGCGTAGGGGCGAAGGCTTTCGCGCAAGACTTTGCCCAAGCCACCTGCTGCGCCGGTGAGCAGCAGCCGATTGAAAGGAGTCTGGGCAGGCGTGGTATTGGTCATGGGGGGCCCTGGTCTGGATGTTGTTGTTATGAAGGTCGCTGGTTGTACGACAACTTGGAATTATCGGCAGGGGTTACAAAGTTTGTCAACGCGGGTGATGCCCGACCCGTATTGCCAGTGAGCCTGTAGGGGGGAGCTTGCTCGCGATAGGGGAGGTCAGACACTTTGTGATTGCTGGCACGCCTCCAATCGCGAGCGAGCTCAGTCCTACACTTCGACCGCTGGGCAGTTGGCACTGAATCAAATGATATCCGGCAGTCGGACGGCCTGTTGCACACCCCAATAATCTCTGCTAATTTCAAAAATGTTAACGATGACATTTCCGCTTTAAAAATAAAAACAACGGGATTTTTCGCCATGACAACTCGCCCCAAGAAAGGCTTCTCTTTAGGTCTGTGCTCGCTCGCTTTTGCCATCGCCTGCGGCAGTGCCGTGACCGTTCAAGCAGCTGATGCAGCCAAGACAGGCCCGCTGAAAATCGGCGCCTCGTTTCAGGAAATCAACAACCCCTATTTCGTGACCATGAAGGCCGCCCTAGAGGACGCCACCAAAAGCATTGGTGCGACCTTGCTGGTCACCGACGCCCGTCACGATGTCTCCAAGCAGCTCAGCGATATCGAAGACATGCTGCAAAAGGGCATCGATATCCTGATCATCAACCCGACCGACTCGGTGGGTGTGCAGTCCGCCGTTAAGCAGGCCCATGACAAGGGCGTCGTCGTAGTGGCGGTTGACGCTCAAGCCGATGGTCCGCTGGACTCCTTCGTCGGATCGAAAAACTACGACGCAGGCGTTCAGGCCTGTGAGTACCTGGCCAAGAACATCGGCGGTAAAGGTGACGTCGGCATTCTCGATGGCATCGCGGTGGTGCCGATCCTGGAGCGCGTGCGCGGTTGCAAAGACGCCTTGGGCAAACACCCCGACATCAAGATCGTCAGCATTCAGAACGGCAAACAGGAGCGCGATCAAGCGCTCAGCGTGACCGAAAACATGCTTCAGGCGCAGCCGAACCTGAAAGGGTTGTTTAGCGTTAATGACAACGGCTCGCTCGGTGCTCTGGCCGCCATCGAATCCAGCGGCATGGACGTCAAGCTGACCAGCGTCGATGGCGCACCGGAAGCCATCAAGGAAATCCAGAAACCGAACAGCAAGTTCATCGCCACCTCAGCGCAATATCCGCGCGATCAGGTGCGACTGGCGTTGGGCATCGCACTGGCCAAGAAGTGGGGCTCGCAAGTGCCCAAAGCCATCCCCGTCGACATCCTGCTGGTGGATCAGGCCCAGGCGAAAACCTTCTCCTGGTGATCCGCGTGTGAGCATCCGTCAGGCAGCTATTCTGCGTGACGGGGGTTCACTGTCCGAGCACGTTCTGGTTTGACGAGGTGCGCATGAGCAGCCTTCTGCAATTGGAAAATATCTGTAAGAGCTACCCCGGCGTGCATGCGCTCAAGTCGATCAATCTGCAGGTCGAACGCGGCGAGATTCACGCGTTGCTGGGCGAAAACGGCGCAGGCAAATCGACGCTGATGAAGATACTCGCGGGCGTCGAACATCAGGATCAGGGCAGCATCCGCATTGATGGCGCCGAACAGCATTTCGCCACGTACAACGAAGCCATCGCGGCCGGTATCGGCATCGTGTTTCAGGAATTCAGTCTGATCCCGTACCTGAATGCCGTGGAGAATATTTTCCTCGGCCACGAAATCGTCAACGGCTTCGGTCTGCTGCGTAAAAGCGAGATGCGGGAGAAGGCCATCGCGTTGTTCGATCGCTTGGGCGTGAGCATCAACCTGGATTGTTCGGTGCAGCATTTGAGCGTGGCCGAACAGCAGTTCGTCGAGATCGCCAAGGCACTGGCCCTCGAAGCGCGCTTGCTCATCCTCGATGAACCCACTGCGACCCTGACTCCGTCCGAAGCCGAGCTGCTGTTCGACATCATGCGCGAGCTGAAAAATCAGGGCGTGGCGGTGATCTTTATCTCGCACCACCTGGAGGAGATCTTTCAGGTCTGCGACCGCATCAGCGTGCTGCGCGACGGCAGCAATGTCGGCGCGTTGACCGTGGCCGACAGTGACATCGACACGCTGGTGGAAATGATGGTCGGGCGACGTCTGGAGTCCAGCTTCCCGGCCAAAACCTCGACGCCCACCAGTGAAGTACTGCTGGAAGTGCGCGATATCCAGCTGATCAAAAACGGTCCGCATAACAACTTCAAACTGCACAAGGGCGAGATTCTTGGCTTCGCCGGACTGGTCGGCTCCGGCCGTACCGAGCTGGCGCTGGGTGTGATCGGCGCGTTGTCGGTGGTGAGCAAGGACGTTTTGCTGCGCGGCCAATCGGTGAGCTTGAACGACCCTGCTGACTCCCTGGCCAACGGCATCGGCTTGCTGCCCGAAAGCCGCAAGAGCGAAGGGCTGATTGTGGATTTCAGCATCCGCGAGAACATTTCCCTGAACAACCTGGGCAAGTACGAAGGCCATGGCCACTTGCTTGACCGGCGCAAGGAAAACGACACCACGGCTGATCTCATGAAGCAGCTGTCGATCAAGGCGCCGACCTGTGAAAGCCGGGTGCTGAACCTCAGCGGTGGTAATCAGCAGAAAGTGGTGATCGCGCGCTGGATCAATCACCACTGCGACATCCTGATCTTCGACGAACCGACCCGAGGCATTGACGTCGGTGCCAAGGCCGAAATTTATACCCTGATGCGCAAACTCACTGAGCAAGGCTTCGCGATCATCATGATCTCCTCGGAACTGCCGGAAATCATCGGCATGTGCGATCGCGTGGCGGTGTTTCACAAGGGCGCCATCGTCAACGTGCTGGAGGCGGCGAACGTCAACCCGCAAGAGGTGATGCGCCACGCCACCGGGAGTCTGAACAGTGAATACGTCCATTAAAACCATGACCACACAACCCAACCGGATGAAGCTCAACTTCGCCCAACTGATTCGCTCGCCAGCGTTCTACCCGTTCGTGGGGCTGGTGGTGGTGACGATCTTCATGATCTTCGCCAGCGACAAATTCCTCACTGGCGCGAACCTTGAAAACATCGCCCGTCAAGTGTCGATCAACGCGATCATTGCCGTCGGCATGACCTGCGTGATCCTCACTGGCGGCATCGATTTGTCGGTCGGACCGGTGATGGCGCTGTCCGGCACCTTGACCACCGGCTTGATGGTGGCGGGGGTTCCGGCGCCGATTGCGATCCTCATCGGTTTGTTGATCGGCGTAGGGTTTGGCGTGGGTAACGGCATCTTCGTGGCGTACCTGAAGATGCCGCCGATCATCGTCACCTTGGCGACGATGGGCATCGCTCGCGGGCTGGGGCTGATGTACACCGATGGCTACCCGATTTCCGGTATGCCGGACTGGTTCTCCTGGTTCGGTCGCGGGACGCTGTTCGGAATCCAGGTGCCGATTCTGATCATGCTCGCCACTTATTTTGTAGCCTGGGTGTTGCTGCAACACACCCGCGTCGGGCGCTACGTCTACGCCATTGGAGGCAACGAAGAAGCGGTGCGTCTCTCGGGCGTTCGCGCGTCGCGCTTCAAGTTGCTGGTGTATTCGATCAGCGGGCTCACAGCAGCGATTGCCGGGCTGGTGTTGTCTTCGCGCCTGATGAGTGGCCAGCCCAACGCCGGTGTCGGTTTCGAGCTGGACGCCATTGCGGCTGTAGTGCTCGGCGGCGCCTCGATTGCCGGTGGTCGCGGTGTGATTGTCGGGACGCTGGTCGGTGCCATGCTTTTGGGTGTGCTCAACAACGGCCTGAACATGCTCGGCGTCTCGCCGTATGTGCAGAGCGTGATCAAAGGCGGGATCATTTTGCTGGCGATCTTCATCAGTCGGCAGCGGCATAAGTGAAAGCGATAGATCAACCCGGAGCCGTGGGAGCGGACCTGTCCGCGAAGATGCCAGTGCGTTCGCCACATCTCTAGCGATAGGAATGACGCATTCGCGGACAGGTCCGCTCCCACTGGGTAACTGCAACGCCTAAACATTTGTTAAACACGCCCACATAGGCGTGTACTTTCTGATAGCGAACAGGTGAAACGTCATGGAACAAAACACACAAAACACCATGCAAGCCGTCGTCTGCCACGCGCCAAAAGACTACCGTCTGGAGCGCGTCAGCATGCCTCAGGCCCGCGCCAATGAACTGGTTATTCGCATCGGCGCCTGCGGCATCTGCGCCAGTGACTGCAAATGCCATTCGGGCGCGGCGATGTTCTGGGGCGGCGAAAGCCCATGGGTCAAGGCACCGGTCATTCCGGGCCACGAGTTCTTCGGCTACGTGGAGCAAGTGGGCGAGGGTGCTGAAGAACACTTCGGCGTGAAGGTCGGTGACAAGGTCATCGCCGAGCAAATTGTGCCCTGCGAAAAATGCAAATTCTGCAAGACCGGCAAGTACTGGATGTGCGAAGTGCACAACATTTTCGGCTTCCAGAAAGACGTTGCCGAGGGCGGCATGTCGCAGTACATGCGCATCCCGAAAACCGCCATTGTGCACAAGATTCCTGAATCCGTTTCGCTGGAAGACTCAGCGCTGATCGAGCCGATGGCCTGCTCGATTCACACCGTCAATCGCGGCGACGTGCAACTCGATGACGTGTTGGTAATCGCCGGCGCAGGCACTTTGGGCCTGTGCATGGTGCAAGTGGCCGCGCTGAAAACGCCGAAAAAACTGGTGGTCATCGACATGGTCGACGAGCGTCTGGAACTGGCGAAGAAATACGGCGCCGACGTGGTGATCAACCCAAGTCGTGACGATGCCAAAGCGATCATCAATGGCCTCACCGACGGCTATGGTTGTGACGTCTACATCGAAACCACCGGCGTACCGATTGGCGTCACTCAAGGGCTGGATCTGATTCGCAAACTGGGTCGTTTCGTCGAGTTCAGCGTGTTCGGCGCAGAAACCAGCGCCGACTGGTCGATCATCGGCGACCGCAAGGAACTGGACGTTCGAGGCGCGCACCTGGGCCCCTATTGCTATCCGGTGGCCATCGATTTGTTCGAACGCGGGCTGGTGACTTCCAAAGGCATCGTCACTCACGATTTCGGCCTGGACGACTACGCCGAAGCCTTCGCGCTGGCCGATTCCACCAAATCGATCAAGGTGTTATTGAAACCAGTGACCGGAGCCTGATTTTGCGGTGTTGTTGACGGCCTCTTCGCGGACAGGTCCGCTCCCACGGTTGGATCTCGTTTTACCTGTGGGAGCGGACCTGTCCGCGAAGATGTCAGTTGAGACACCGCCTACCTGTGACAAGACCTATAACAAGAGAGACCACCCAGATGGACTACGTCATCGGCGTCGACATCGGCACCCAGAGCACCAAAGCCCTATTGGTGGACGCCGAGGGACGCATTGTCGCTCAGCACAGTCACGGCTACAAAGTCGACACCCCCAAACCCCGCTGGGCCGAACAATGGCCGCAGGTCTGGCTCGATGCCGTTCAAACCTGCGTCGCCTGCTGCGTGCGCAAAGCCGGCGTGCCCAAAGAGAGCATTAAATCCCTCTGCGTCAGCAGTCTGTATGGCGGCTCCGGCATTGCCGTCGATGCGCAGATCAAACCGCTTTATCCGTGTCTGATCTGGATGGATCGGCGCGCGGGCGAACAAGTCGAATGGGTCAACCAGCACATTGACCTTGAGCGCCTGTACGACATCACCGGCAATTCAGTGGACAGCTATTATGGCTTCACCAAAATGCTCTGGCTCAAGCAAAAGCAACCGCAAATCTGGGAGCAAACTCGCTACCTGCTGCCGCCCAATAGTTACATCAACTATTGCCTGACCGGCGAAGTGGCGGTGGACCACAGCTCCGCCGGCAACATCGGCGGCGTGTACGACGTCGCTCATCGGCAATGGTCGGTCGAGATGCTCGATGCGCTGGGCATACCGCTGTCGATGATGCCCGAGCGCCTGGTTCACTCAGGCGATGTGGTCGGTGGCTTGCTTGAAGAATGGGCCGACGAGCTCGGCCTGATGGCAGGCATCCCCTTGCTCGGCGGCGGTGTCGATGCGGCAATGGCTACCTTCGCCGCAGGCGTCACGCAAGCGGGCAACCACGTCGCCATGATCGGCACCAGCATGTGCTGGGGCTACCTCAATCAACAGGTCGATGCCCGCCACGGCTTGGTCAGCTTCCCCCACGTCTACAACGGCGCCAAAGACCTGTACATCTTCGGCGGCGCGATCACGGCGGGCGCTTCTGTCAGTTGGTTTCGCGAGCAGTTCTGTCAGGGCGAAGAACAGCAGGCCCGCGAAACCGGCGAAGACAGTCACGCCATTCTCGAGCGCGCAGCCAACAAGGTGCCCGCCGGCAGCGACGGCTTGGTGTTTCTGCCGTACCTGATGGGCGAACGCAGCCCGGTGTGGGACGCCAAGGCCAGCGGCAGTTTCGTCGGGCTCAATCTTTATCACACCCGCACCCACCTTTACCGCGCGGTGCTCGAAGGGGTGACATTTGCCCTGCGCCACAACATCGAAGCGGGCACCCGAGGCGCGCAATCCCTCGATCCGCGATTGATCGTCGTGGGTGGCGCCAGTCATTCGGACCTGTGGATGCAGATCATCGCTGACGTCACCGGCTACCCGGTTTACACCATCGTTCAGGAGGTGGAAGCAGCGCTGGGCGCGGCGTTGTTAGCAGCTCATGCAGTGGGGCTGGTTGACGATGAGCAAGTGCGAAAAGGCTGGGTCGAACTGGAACTGCGTGCAGAGCCCAATGCTGAAAACGTTGCGCTGTATTCAAAGATATTCGCCGAATACGTCGCGCTGTACCCGGCGCTGAAACCGATCATGCATCGCCTGCAAGGAGTGTCATCATGATTCGTCACCAACAGCCGAACGCCACATTTGATTTCAGTGGTCAGCGGATTCTGGTGACTGGCGCCAGCAGTGGCATCGGTTGGGAGGTTGCGCAGCGCTTGCTGAGCAGCGGCGCCGAGGTGTACGCCATGGGCCGTGACGCGTTGGCGCTGGAGAAACTTGGCGCCCAAGGCTGCCAGGTGTTGCAGGTGGACATGGCCGACAGCGCACAACTCGCAACTGCGTTGGAGGCATTGCCGGTGATGCAGGGCCTGGTCAATTGCGCGGGCGTTTCGGTACTGGAAGCGGCAGCCGATGTCAGTGTGGCGGCATTCGATCAGGTCATGGCTGTCAACGTGCGCGCAGCGGCGCTGGTGGCCGGATCAGTCGCCAAGGCTATGATCGAGGCCGGCGAGGGTGGCAGCATCGTCAACGTGTCGAGCCAGGCCTCGTTGGTGGCGCTGGACGATCATTTGATTTACTGCGCATCCAAAGGCGCGATGGACGCCATGACCCGCGTGCAGTGCGCCGAATGGGGCAAGTTCGGGATCAGGGTCAATAGCGTCAACCCGACCGTGACCCTGACACCGATGGCGATCATGGCCTGGAGCGAGCCGAGCAAACGCGACCCGGCACTGGCGGCAATCCCCTTGGGGCGGTTTGCTGAGACGGCAGAAGTGGCGGCGCCAATTCTGTTTCTATTGAGCGGCGCGGCGTCGATGATCAGCGGCGTGTCGTTGCCGATCGATGGTGGATACACCAGCCGGTAGATCCAGCGCAAACCCTGTTGGAGCGAGGCTTGCCCGCGAAGAGGCCTTCAGCTGCGATACAACTTCTTGGGGCTGAAAAGCTTCGCGGGCAAGCCTCGCTCCAACAGTGGCTGCTTATTTCAAACAATCCCCATACGCCGTTTCGCACGATGAACCGAAGCATTACGCACGGCCCAGCGCAGTACCGGGGCGCTGCGCTTGATACCCGCGCGGATCATTTTGCGTTTGAATGTCGTCTGGCGGATATCAAACATCCTGCTCGCCCAATCCGGCAGCAAATCGATCCCGGCCTGCATCATCAGATTCCCCATGGGCTTTGCCATGCGGCTGGGCGCGGGCGCGCCCTTGAGCACGCGCATGATTTCGAGTGTTCGTTGGCCGCATTCCAATTGCGGGCGCATGCGTTGCAGATAGTCTTCGATGGCTTGGCGGGATGTCGGCACATTCGCAGCGCCAAGACGCTCAGCGACCATGGCCGTTTCGGCGTAGTACATGTCTTGATCTGCGAGCGAAAGCTGCGGGTTGAGATAGCGCAAATGCGCGGCCATGAAGCTGCTGACTTCCGCTACATGCACCCAGGTCAGCAGGTCCGGGTCGCTGGCGGCGTAGTGGGTGCCATCAGGTGCGATCCCGCTAACTTGCAGGTGAATGGTGCGGACTCTGTCGATCAGCCAGTTCGCGTCCTTGGTGGAGCCGAAGGTCGTGCCAGAGATGAACTGCCCGGTCCGCCGCAGCCGGCCGAGCATGTCCTCGCGAAAATTGGAGTGGTCCCACACGCCAGCCAGCACGCGAGGGTGCAGCATCTGCAGCATGAGGGCGCAGATGCCGCCGATGAGCATGCTCGGGAAGTCGCCGTGCACCCGCCAGCAGATGGCGTCTGGCCCAAATAAACCCGGGTCGCCCTTGGGGTTTTCCATGTCCAGTTGACCCAAGGCCAGACCGGTCATGCTCATGACTTGCGTTTCGATGCGGGTGCGGATGAATTCCATGGGTGTCCGAAAAAGTGTGAGCCAAACTCGGAGATGTAGGAGCTGCCGAAGGCTGCGATGGATCCAGATATCTCGATGAGCTTACAGAATGATCGCAGCCTTCGGCAGCTCCTACGGGAATTGCATCAGTTCGGTTACCGGCTCACCGATTCAGCCGCTTCTCGATCAATCCTTCCACGACGCTGGAATCCGCCAGCGTCGAGATATCCCCCAGGCTGTCCAGTTCGTTGCAGGCGATCTTGCGCAGGATGCGCCGCATGATCTTGCCCGAGCGGGTCTTGGGCAATGCCGGCGCCCACTGTATTAGCTCTGGCTTGGCGAAACCGCCTATTTCTTTGCTGACATGGGCGAGTAGTTCCTTCTTCAGCGCTTCGCTCGGCTCCACACCGTCCATGACTGTCACAAACGCATAAATGCCCATGCCCTTCACGTCATGGGGATAACCCACCACGGCGGCCTCGGCGATGCTGTCGTGCAGCACCAGCGCGCTTTCAACCTCAGCGGTGCCGATCCTGTGTCCGGAGACATTGATCACGTCGTCCACCCGCCCGGTGATCCAGTAATGACCGTCCTGGTCGCGGCGTGCTCCGTCACCGGTAAAGTAATAACCGGGGTAGGGTTTGAAATACGTATCGACCATCCGTTGCGGGTCCCCATACACGCCGCGAATCTGTCCTGGCCAACTGGCCTTGATCGCCAGCAATCCGCTGGTGGCGCCTTCGAGTTCTTTGCCTTTGTCATCCAGCAGCACTGGCTGCACGCCGAACATTGGTTGAGTCGCGCAGCCGGGTTTCAGCGGGTTGGTGCTAACCAGCGGCGTCAGCATGATCCCGCCGGTTTCGGTCTGCCACCAGGTGTCGACGATGGGGCAGCGCTCTTTGCCTACGTGGTGGAAATACCATTCCCACGCTTCGGGGTTAATCGGCTCGCCTACGGAGCCGAGCAATCGCAGGCTCTCGCGCGATGTGGACTGCAACGGCTTTGGTCCCTCGCGCATCAATGCGCGCAAAGCAGTCGGCGCGGTGTAGAAGATATTGACGTGATGCTTGTCGATCACTTTCCAGAAGCGAGAGCTGTCCGGGTAATTGGGCACGCCTTCGAAGATCAGCGTGGTGGCGCCGTTGGCCAAAGGACCGTAGACGATGTAACTGTGGCCGGTAACCCAGCCCACATCGGCCGTGCACCAATAGATTTCGCCGTCGCGATAATCGAACACGTATTTGTGGGTCATCGCCGCTTGCAGCAAATAACCGCCGGTGGTGTGCAGCACGCCTTTGGGTTTGCCGGTGCTGCCGGAGGTGTAGAGGATGAACAATGGGTCCTCGGCATCCATCGGCTCTGGCGGGCAGTCGGCGCTGATGCCATGCAGCGCCTCGTGGTACCAGATGTCACGCCCTTCGACCCAATCAACCTCGCCCTGGGTACGTTCCACCACTAAAACAGTGCTGACGTCGGGGCAACTTTGCAGTGCTTGGTCGACGTTTTGCTTGAGCGATATGTACTTGCCGCCACGCACCCCTTCATCCGCCGTTATCACGGTTTGGCATCCAGCGTCGAGAATCCGGTCACGCAACGAATCTGGCGAGAACCCGCCGAACACCACCGAGTGCACGGCGCCAATCCGTGCGCAGGCGAGCATTGCGTAAGCCGCTTCGGGGACCATCGGCATGTAAATGCACACACGGTCGCCTTTATTCACGCCACGGCCTTTCAGCACATTGGCGAGGCGGGAGACGTTGTGATGAAGTTTTTTGTAGGTGATTTCAGCTGATTCTGAAGGATTGTCGCCCTCCCAGATGATTGCCACTTGCTCGCCGCGATCCTGCAAATGGCGGTCGATGCAGTTGTAACTGACATTGAGCGTGCCGCCCTTGAACCACTGCGCCGCGCCGGTCTTGATGTCGCAGCGCTGGACTTCGTCCCAAGGCGAGAACCAGTCAAGGAACTGATTGGCCTGTTCTGCCCAGAATGCATCGGGCTGTTCAATCGATTGCCGGTAAAGACGGGTGTAGTCGTCAGCGCTCAGTTGAGCCGCTTTGCGCACTGCATTGGCATGTGGGAAATCGCTGAGATTGAACATGGCCACTCCTTATTCTTTGGGCACAACTTCCCACCAGAGTAGTAGGAAACCTCGGGGTTCAGCCACGGCAACCCCCATCGTGACTAAAGGGTCATTGGCAATGTATGACAAATAATGACGACGGTTCCCACTGCCTTAAGGGATCGGGCTGATGGCTGCGCCTGATCATGACCTGAATAATCGCCTTCCATTTTTTGCCGCGCAAGCTAGGCAGGAGGCCCGTTTTGCCCAACGATAATCATGGCATTCAACACGGCGACAACAGCCTTAACGTCGGTGTCGGCGATTTCCGTGGCGCTCATGTGAGTATCAACCACAACGACCGGCAGACGTTTACACCCGAACAGCTGGAGATTCAGCGCCACCCGGCGTTTGGCGGACGCGGGTTCAGGAGCCAAAGCGTCTCGGTCTTTGGCTACATCACCGGAATTGCCGGTCTGCTTGGCCTTTACTTCACGCTGTTCCAGCCCGCTACCGGCTGGCGCAGCTCCTGGTCGACGTTGTTTATGTTCACTTTCATCGTCGGTCTGATGGCCGTTGTTTTTTCGGCAGTGCTGCACAGGCCACGATTCGATCATTTCTTCGGCGCCCGGCACTACCTTGAAATGGGCAATAACGGGAAGTTGTATGTGAACCGGTTCACGGCGGCGTGCCCTTGGTGTGGCTCCAGAATGCACTTGCGTCACGTCGGTCCGAAGGAGGGGCCGCACGCGGATCATTTTGTCTGCGTACGAAACCCCAGGCAGCACACCATTGACCTTGACCCAACAGTGCTGCCGGACATCGAGGCGTCCTGATATTTGCTATCCACAGACGTAAAAAACCCGCCGCCTCTTGCGAGACGGCGGGTTCCAGGGTGACGCTTAAAGCAGGATCAGCCGCGGTGACGACCACGGAAATAATTGATCAGGCCTTGAGTGGACGGATCTTCCGCCACTTCCTCGTTGCTGCCGGTAAGGCGCGAATACACGCCTTTGCCCAATTCCTTGCCCAACTCCACGCCCCACTGATCGAAGGCGTTGGTGCCCCAGATCACGCTTTGCACGAAGACCTTGTGTTCGTACATGGCCACCAGTGCGCCAAGACGACGCGGGCTGATGCGTTCGACCACAATCGTGTTGCTCGGACGGTTGCCCGGGATGACTTTGTGCGGCGCGACACGCTGCACTTCTTCCTCGGGAACGCCCTTGGCACGTAGTTCGGCTTCGGCCTCGGTGCGAGTCTTGCCCAGCATCAGCGCCTGGCTTTGCGACAGGCAGTTGGCGTACAGCCACTGGTGATGATCGGAAACCGGGTTGAAGCTAACGATCGGCACGATGAAATCAGCCGGAATCAACTGGGTGCCTTGGTGCAGCAACTGGTGATACGCATGCTGACCGTTGCAACCCACGCCGCCCCAGATGACCGGGCCAGTGTCAGTGTTGACCGGCGTGCCGTCCTGGCGAACGCTCTTGCCGTTGGACTCCATATCCAACTGTTGCAAGTGCTTGGTGATGTTGCGCAGGTAGTGGTCGTACGGCAGGATCGCGTGGCTTTGCGCGCCCCAGAAGTTGCCATACCAAACGCCCAGCGCTCCCAGCAGTACCGGCATGTTCTGTTCGAACGGCGCATTCTGGAAATGCTGGTCCATGGTGTAGGCACCGGACAGCAGCTCCTTGAAGTTGGACATGCCGATGGCCAGCGCGATAGGCAAGCCGATGGCCGACCACAGCGAGTAACGACCGCCGACCCAGTCCCACATCGGGAAGATGTTTTCTTCACGGATGCCGAAGGCCACGGCAGCGGCATTGTTGCTCGATACCGCGATGAAATGACGATAAAGCTCAGCCTCGGAACCGCCCTGAGCCAAATACCAGGCGCGTGCCGCGGTCGCGTTCTTGAGGGTTTCCAGGGTGGTGAAGGTTTTGGACGAGACGATGAACAGCGTGGTCTCGGCGCGCAGCTTCATGGTCAGTTCGTGAAACTCACTGCCATCGATGTTCGCCAAATAGTGACAACGCACGCCTTTCTGCGCGTAGGACAGCAGCGCTTCGGACACCAGCTCAGGCCCGAGGAACGAGCCACCGATGCCGATGTTGACGATGTCGGTGATCGGCTTCTCGGTGTAGCCGCGCCACAGGCCGTCGTGGATGCGTCCGACCAGATCGGTGATCTGATTCAGCACTTTGTGCACGTCGGGCATGATGTTGGTGCCGTTCACCAGCAGCTTGTCACCGACCGGGCGACGCAGCGCGGTGTGCAGTGCCGGGCGGCCTTCGGACCCGTTCACCAGTTCGCCGTCGTACTGAGCCTTGATCGCTTCTTTGAGGCCCACTTCGTTGGCTAGATCGATCAGCAGGGAGCGGGTTTCTTTGGTGATCAGGTTTTTTGAATAGTCGAGAAACAGCCCGGCGCTGCTGAGGGTGAAATCGCTGAAACGCTGGGGGTCTGCGTTGAACGCCTCGCGCATGCTGAAGTTTTGCATCGCTTCGCGGTGTTGATTAAGAGCCTGCCAGGCGGGCAGGGTAGTGACGTCATGAGGAGTGCGGTAGTACGCCATCGCTGCGGGTTTCCTTGTACTTGAACTGCCTTTTGGACACAAAAGCCAGGTTGAACACAGACTCGAATACTTGCAACGGAGGTTACGCCCCCGGACGCACTGCTGTCTGCGCCTCGCTTCACCTTTACTCGGTACTATTTTTCACCGGTACGGCCACCTTCAAGGCGAACTGTACCGATATGGCATTGCCGGTGTGGCTTAGTTCACTGCTCAGCGCGCTGATCATCAGCGCGGGGCGGCGCCTTTTGGCCAGGCACTGAGGCTTGAGCATAGGTATTTATTCGCGATCGAGATGCAGATTGTCGATCAGGCGGGTAGTGCCCAGGTAGGCGGCGCCCAGGATGACCAGATCGCGATCTACAGCCATGGCCGGACGCAACGTCACGGCGTGACGAATTTCGAGATAGTCGGGCCTAAAACCTGCCGCTTCCAGATCCCGCTTGCCGTTAACCAGCAACTGCTCAAAATTCTTGTCACCACTGCGTACAGCGTCGGCAATCACGTTGATCACGCGGTACAGCGCAGGGGCCGAGGCGCGCTGGGTTTCGTTCAGGTATCCGTTGCGCGACGACAGTGCAAGGCCGTCTGCAGCGCGAACGGTAGGCTCTCCGATGATCTGGATCGGCATGTTCAAGTCACGCACCAGGGCGCTGACCACTGCCAGTTGCTGGAAATCTTTCTGGCCGAATACCGCGATGTCCGGCTGGACCATGTTGAACAGCTTGCTGACAACCGTTGAAACACCATCGAAATGCCCAGGCCGACTGCCGCCGCACAGGCCTTCGGAGACGACGGGTACCCGGACGATTGTCTGATCGGCCATGCCATGGGGGTACATTTCTTCCACGTTCGGCGTGAACAGCAAATGGCAACCGGCCTGCAGGAGTTTTTCCTGATCGGCGGCCAGCGTGCGTGGATAGCTGGCCAGGTCTTCGTTCGGACCAAACTGCAGTGGGTTGACGAAGATGCTCGCCACCACGAAGTCGGCTCGCTGAGCGGCTTTGTTCACCAGCGCAATGTGGCCGCTGTGCAAGTTACCCATGGTCGGGACCAGCGCGATGCGTTTGCCTTCAGAGCGCGCGCGGGCGACGGCGGCGCGCAGATCGCGAACGGCTTTAACTGTGTTCATGCCGAAAATCCGTGTTCGGTGGCCGGGAAACTGACGTCTTTTACCGCGGCGACATAGGCCTGGATCGCTGACTGAATGTCAGGCTGGCCAGCCATGAAATTCTTCACGAACTTGGGCACGCGGCCGGTGATCGACAAACCGAGCATGTCGTGCAGCACCAGTACCTGGCCGTCTGTGCCACTGCCGGCGCCGATGCCGATCACCGGAATTTTCACTGCATGGGAGATTTCAAAGGCCAGTTCGCTCGGCACACACTCCAGCAGAATCATCGCCGCGCCGGCTTGCTCCAAGGCAATTGCATCGGCACGCATCTGCCGCGCCTGGGACTCGAGTCGGCCTTGCACCTTATAGCCGCCGAGCACGTTCACCGATTGCGGCGTCAGGCCCATGTGGGCACACACCGGAATGCCGCGTTCAGCCAGCAAGCGAATCGGCTCTGCCAGCCAGACCGCGCCTTCAAGCTTGACCATGTGCGCACCCGCCTGCATCAGCGCAGCGCTGTTGGCGAAGGTTTGCTCAAGGGTGGCGTAGGCCATGAAGGGGAGGTCGGCGAGAATCAATGCGCCCTGATTGCCGCGTTTGACGCAGGCCACGTGGTAAGCCATGTCGCCATTGCTCACGGGTAACGTGCTGTCGTGGCCCTGGAGGACCATGCCCAGCGAGTCGCCGACCAGCAACACTTCCACGCCGGCCTGGCTGGCGGCATGGGCGAAGGTTGCGTCATAGCAGGTCAGCATGGTGATTTTTTCACCTTTTTGCTTGAGCGCCTGCAGGGACGTAACGGTGATATCTGGCATCAAAAAGTCCTCATTCAGGCGCTGTGAACACGACGGCGAACCACGCGTGATTCATTCTGAAAAAGCAGGCACATCGTCGTTTTGCGATGTTTGCAAAGGCCTGTTTCGCGCCTTTCGGCCGGTAGTCCGGCTTTGGGACGCTTATATTCGTGAGGAGGGGGCGGGAAGTCAATTCCGGGTGTTACCGGTTTTGTCGGGATGTTACCGGGAGGGGCTGTAGGTGGTGCGTGTCCATGGATTGTAGGAGCGCGCTTGCCCGCGATACCGTTCGCCAATCCTATATCTGCGGCGCAGGTTCATCCGCAAACGCGGGCAAGCGCGCCCCTACAGGCACCGGGCCGGTAATTGCTCCAAGCCTTCGAAGGGGCAATCGGCAAGCAAGTCGTCTAGCACTCGCCCATCGGCCAGCACCAACCCAGGCGCCAGCTCTGCCAGCGGGTACAACACAAACGCGCGCGCTTGCATGTGGTAGTGCGGGACTTTCAGCCGAGGCTCGTCGACCAGGCGATCACCGAAAACCACGATGTCGAGGTCCAGCGTGCGTGGCCCCCAGCGTTCAAGCCGCTCGCGACCCTGATCGTTTTCGATGGCTTGCAGAGCGTCCAGCAGCGCCAGAGGCTCCAGCGATGTGTCCAGGCCTGCTACCGCGTTGGTGTAACGCGGCTGACCGGGGAGCAGCGAATCGCTGACGTAAAAAGAAGAAACACCCGACAGGCTGGTGTGGGGCAGTTGCGCCAGTGACTTGATCGCTTCATGCAACTGTTCGGCGGGGTCAGCCAGATTGCTGCCCAAGCCGATGTACACACGTTCCATGCTCAAGACCTAAATCATTCGCCCGAAGCGCTGGATGCATCAGCGCCCGTGCGCTTGCGTTTCGCGCCACTGCTGCGACGACGTTTGCGCGGGCCTTGGCCGGTTTCAGACTTGCTGCCGAGGTCGCGAATCATGTCGCGACGCCCGCTGTCGTTGGCTTCCTGGTACTCGGTCCACCAGTCGCCCAGGCCATCGGTCTCCTCGCCTGCGGATTCACGCAACAACAAGAAGTCGTAACCGGCCCGGAAGCGTGGATTGTCCAGCAACAGGTCCGCACGCTTGCCAGAACGGCGCGGTAGCCGTTCCTGCATGTCCCAGATTTCGCGGATAGGCATGGTGAAGCGTTTCGGGATCGCGATGCGCTGGCATTGTTCGGCGATCAACTCGTGCGCAGCTTCCTGCATGGCCGGGATCGGTGGCATGCCGCGTTCCTGCAGGCGGAGCACCCGAGCGGGCAGGGCGGGCCACAGCAGCGCGGCGAACAGGAACGCAGGCGTGACCGGCTTGTTCTGCTTGATGCGCAGGTCGGTGTTGGCCAAGGCTTCGCTGATCAGCGTATGGGTGTAGGTCGGGTTGTATTCCAAAGCCTTGTTGCTGGCGGGGAACAGCGGCTCGAACAGTTCGAGATCGACGAGCATTTCGAATGTCGCCTCGGCGTATCCCGACAGGAATAGCTTCAAGACTTCTTCGAACAAGCGCGCAGACGGGATATCGCGCAGCATAGGCGCCAGCGGACGAATCGGCGTAGCACTGTGTTTTTCGATACCGAAATCCAGCTTGGCGGCGAAGCGCACGGCACGCAGCATGCGCACCGGGTCTTCTTTATAACGCTGCTGCGGATCGCCGATCAGACGGATCAGGCGATTGCGGATGTCGTGCACGCCGTTGGCGAAGTCCAGCACACGCTCGGTGACCGGATCGTAATACAGCGCGTTGATGGTGAAGTCGCGACGTTGCGCGTCTTCTTCCAGCGTGCCGTAAACGTTGTCGCGCAAGATGCGCCCGCTTTCGTTGCGTGAGGACTGATTGCTGTCCTCGTCTTCATCATCCTGGGGGTGATTGGCGCGGAAGGTGGCGACTTCGATAATTTCACGACCGAAATGGATGTGAACCAGTTTGAATCGACGGCCAATGATGCGCGCGTTCCGGAATTCGGCGCGGACCTGCTCAGGCGTTGCGCTGGTGGCAACGTCAAAGTCCTTGGGTTCGATATTCAGCATCAGGTCGCGAACACAGCCGCCGACCAGATAGGCCTGGTAACCGGCCGTTTGCAAACGCTCGACGATGTTTACGGCGTAGCGGCTGAATTGGTTGCGCTGCAACGAATGCTGGCTGCTGCTAAGCACTTCAGGCGTTGTACGCACGTGTTGCTGCGGCTTGCGCAGAGGAGAACGGAATGACTGGAACAGCTTCTTCAGCATGGGATGCACTGTTTGAAGGGATATTCGGCCAATTTCAAAGAATGACCGCATGATGGGCGGGGATTCTAGCATTTAGTCGGGGGATGGTGTAGGACGCTGCGAAAAGCAGCTGGCGAAGCGAGGGAGCGGGGGATTACGGCTTTTGTTCCGCAAGCTACTGGGGGAGCCGAAGCTCCCCCAAGGTATGTGCTCTTATTCTTATTGTCTGTTGGGCTTTTTGTTTTTGTTGAGTGCCCAATTCACGGCTTTCGCCTGTGAAACCTCCCAATCGGGAGTCAAGAGCAAACGGATTGCTTTGGTCGCTGTGCGGCAATGATCATTCGATCCAACCAGTTCAGGCTCTACCTAAGGGTAGTTTTTGTTGTTCTCGGCCTGGTCGCGGGACAAGTCCCAAATGCAACGCCTCTCCAAAAGAATCAGTTAGCTGCGCCTCCGCCGTGTTGTTTTTATTATGCGTGAGTCGATTCATCTTGTTTTTATTGTGTTGTTTTGCAGGTGACTGGTTTTTGTTGTTCTTATACGAATAGATATAGCAGGACCTGTGCCAACTTCTGCGAAATGCGCTGCAGCCCCCAAAAAGCAGGGGTGTGGCAAATTGACGCTATTTTCAATGGCCGAAAAAAAGCCGGGGCTTCGTTACCGTACGCCCCGGCTTTTGTTACGTGCTTCTGGTGAGGTAACAGTTTTTTACATTGATCGGGAGGCTGCGTGCCAGAGCCTCCGGTTCAAAATCGCTCTCACGTTTCGCTGGCAACCCCTGTTTTGCGGCGAGGGATACCCAGTCGCTGACGACGCTCCCACAGACACTTGCGACTAACGCCCAGTTTGCGCGCCAGTTCGGTTTCGGTCATGTGATCCTGATGCTCAAGAACGAAGTGCTGGAAATAGTCCTCCAGCGAAAGATCCTCAGTCGGCTCGTGGGCTGTGGAGCTGGCGGAAGCCTGCTGCGGCGCCAAACCGATGAACTCCTCAACGTCGATGTCGCTCAGTTCGATATCGATGCCCAGCAGGTCGGCTGAAATATCCGGGCTTTCGCAGAGGATGACCGCGCGCTCCACGGCGTTTTCCAGCTCTCGAACGTTCCCTGGCCAGGAGTAGTGACGAATAGCCTGTTCGGCGTCCGGCGCGAATTTAAGATCGGTACGACCGATCTTGGCGCTTTGTCTGGCAAGAAAAGCATGAGCGATCTCGTTGACGTCTGGCCCGCGTTCACGCAGCGCCGGCAACTTGAGAGCGATCACATGCAGACGGTAATAAAGGTCTTCACGGAACTGGCCAATTTTGGCCAGGCCTTTGAGGTCTCGATGGGTTGCAGCGATCAGACGCACATCGACTTTTTGCGACTGCACCGAACCCACACGGCGAATCTCGCCTTCCTGCAGCACGCGCAGCAGTCGAGCCTGGGCTTCCAGCGGTAATTCACCAATCTCATCGAGAAACAATGTGCCGCCATCCGCCGCTTCGACCAGCCCCGCACGGCCAGCGCTGGCACCGGTGAAGGCGCCTTTTTCGTGGCCGAACAGTTCGGATTCGATAAGGGTTTCCGGGATGGCGGCGCAGTTGACCGAAATCATCGGCGCTTTAGCCCGGCGGGACAGGTTATGCAGGGCACGGGCAACCAGTTCTTTGCCGGTGCCTGACTCGCCCTGGATCAGCACGTTGGAGTCAGTGGGCGCCACTTTACGGATCTTGCTGTATAGATCCTGCATCGGCGGGCAAGACCCGATGATGCCGATCTCACCGTTGCTGTTGTCGGCCCCCGACTTGTCACCGCCGGGCAGCTTGGCGGTGGCGGCACGCTCGGCCTGCATGCTGACGACGGTCTGCCGATCCCGCAGGATCCGCGAGACGGCTTGCAGCATTTCGTCGTGGTCGAAGGGCTTGGCGATGTAATCCACCGCGCCCATTTTCATCGAGTCCACGGCAGATCGCAGGCTGGCGTAACTGGTCATGATCAGCACCGGTTTGCCTTGGCCCAGCTTTATCAGCTCGGTGCCTGGGGCTCCGGGCAAGCGCAAATCGCTGACGATCAGATCGAATGAGGGGATGCTGAATCGCTCCTGTGCCTCCTGCACCGAGCCTGCTTCGCTGACTTGGTATTGGTTACGTTCCAGCAGGCGACGCAAGGCAGAGCGGATGATGGTTTCATCTTCGACGATCAAAATGTGAGGCATTGATTCGATTCTCTCGACGGTCTCAGTTCACGGCGGACGTCGCTTCGACATGTCGCGGTAGTGTCACCCGAATTCGGGTTCCGCGTTGATGCTCGGGGTCAGCCGGGCTGTCGATGGTGATTTGTCCATAATGCTCTTCAACGATGGAATAGACCAGTGCAAGGCCCAGCCCTGTCCCTTCGCCCGGATCCTTGGTGGTGAAGAACGGTTCGAACAAGCGGTCCATAATTGCTTTCGGAATTCCAGTGCCTTCGTCTTCGACGATCAAATCGACCGTGTGTTCAGAGGCCTCGCTCTTGACCCGTACGGCGCTGCCTGCAGGCGAAGCGTCGCGCGCGTTGGAGAGCAGATTGATCAGCACCTGCGCCAGTCGCTGTGGGTCGCCATCGACCCAATGCTCGGGGTTGCACAGGTTATAGAACTGCACTTCAAAATTGCGCCGATTTAGCGCGAGCAGACCAATGGCATCCTGAGCGACTTCCGCCAGACACACCGCTTCGTCGCTGTGTTGATGGCCGCCTGCATGGGCGAAGCTCATCAGCGACTGAACGATGCGTGACACGCGTTTGGTTTGCTCGATGATCTGACTGCTGATTTCGGTCAGTTCGCTGTCGTCTTCGCGTTCCTCGCGCAGATTTTGCGCCAGGCAGGCAATGCCGGTGATCGGGTTGCCTATCTCGTGGGCCACCCCCGCGGCCAGGCGACCGATGCTGGCCAGACGCTCGGAATGCACGAGCTTGTCTTCAAGCATCTGCGTGTCAGTCAAGTCTTCTACCAGTAGCACCAGCCCGCTAGTCCCGGGTGCCAAAGGCTCGTCGATGGCGGCTTTGTGCAAATTGAGCCAACGGGTCTGGCCGTCCAGCCCCAGCCGCTGCTTGTGCAAGTGCTCGTCGGGGAGGTTGATGAAGCCCAACAGCAGCTCCTTCCACGGATCGGCGATGGTTGCCAATCGAGACCCCACCACGCGCTGGGCGCCAATCCCGGTGAGCTCCTCCATGGCCTTGTTCCACATCAGGATCTCCTGATCCTTGGCCAGGGAGCACACACCCATCGGCAATTCTTGCAGCGTCTGGCGGTGGTAACGGCGCAGTGCATCAAGCTCGGCAGCCAGGCCCGTCAGCCGGGAGTGGTAATCCTCAAGCCGGCTTTCGATGAAGTGGATGTCTTCGGTGACGTAATTTTCGCTGCCGGACTTGTAGGGCAGGAAGGTCTCGACCATGTCCTGAGCGACGCTCGGCCCCATCAACCCAGACAGGTTTGCCTCGATCCGGTCACGCAAGCGTCTTAGTGCATAGGGCCTGCGCTCGTCGAACGGCAGGTACAAATCACGAAGCGCTTGTTCGACTTCCTTTTGCGCGGCCTTGGCGCCCAGCGGTTTGGCCAGTTGCGTGGCGAATTCCTGGGGCGACACAGCGTGCAGCTCGCGGCGCTGCGGGCGGCGCACGTTGTCCACCGCGCACGCTTCGGCGGCACTGGCCTCTTCCGGGCTTGGGTTGCTGAACAGCGAAATCAGGGTGAACACCAAGACGTTGGCCGCCAACGAGGCAATCGCTGCCATGTGCCAGCTTGTGTCGTCCAGCACGTAAATCATGTTCAACAGCGGAATATAGAAGCCCTGAAGATTGCCGATCAGTGGCAGCAGCATGCTGACCACCCACACCGCCATACCGGCTAACAGACCCGCCATGAACCCGCGACGGTTAGCAGCCGGCCAGTACAGAACCGACAGCACGCCGGGCAGGAACTGCAAGGTAGCGACGAAGGCCACGATGCCGAGATTCGCCAGGTTCTGCTGCGCACCGAGCAGCAGATAGAAGCCATAGCCGGCCATGATGATTGCGACGATCAGTGCGCGGCGAGTCCATTTCAGCCAGCGGTAGATGTTGCCCTCGGCTGGGGGTTGATACAGCGGCAGCACCAGGTGATTGAGCGCCATGCCCGACAGCGCAAGCGTCGTGACGATAATCAGCCCGCTTGCTGCCGATAACCCTCCGACATAGGCCAGTAACGCCAGCGCTTTGCTGTTGGCAGCGATACCGATGCCGAGGGTGAAATATTCCGGGCTGGTGGTGGCGCCAAGTTTCAGGCCTGCCCACAGGATCAGCGGCACGGCCAGGCTCATCAGCAACAGAAACAGCGGTAAGCCCCAGCTGGCGCTGACCAAGGCGCGCGGATTGAGATTCTCGGTGAAGGTCATGTGATACATGTGCGGCATAACGATGGCTGACGCGAAAAACACCAGCAGCAGCGTGCGCCATGGTCCTTCTTGCAGCGGTGTGTGCAGGGCAGCGAGCGCGCTCTGGTTTTGCAGCAGCCATTGTTCCAGCTGTTGCGGGCCGTCGAATACGCCGTACAGCGCGTAGAGACCGATGCCGCCGATGGCGACCAGCTTGATCACCGACTCAAATGCAATGGCGAACACCAGCCCTTCGTGCTTCTCGCGGGTGGCGATATGGCGCGATCCGAAAAAGATCGTGAATAGGGTGATCAGTGCGCAAAACGCCAAGGCCACACGGTTCTGCACCGGTTCGCGGGTCAGGATGCCAATGGAGTCAGCGACGGCCTGAATCTGCAGGGCCAATAAAGGCAGTACGCCGATCAGCATGAAAATAGTAGTCAGCGCGCCTGCCCAGGTGCTGCGAAAGCGGAAGGCGAACAGGTCGGCCAGCGACGACAGCTGGTAGGTGCGAGTGATTTTAAGGATGGGATAGAGCAGTACCGGCGCCAGCAGGAAAGCGCCGGAAACCCCGAGATAACTGGAAAGAAAGCCGTAGCCGTACTCGTAAGCCAGGCCGACGGTGCCGTAAAACGCCCAGGCACTGGCGTAAACACCCAGCGACAGCGTGTAGGTCAGCGGATGACGGATAATCCATCGCGGGATCAGACCTCGCTCGCTGATCCAGGCCACGCTGAACAGCACAGACAGATATGCGGCGCTGACCAGAATCATCTGGGTCAGGCTAAAGCTCATCGGCATCTCGTTGGCTCTGCAGGATAAACGTCACCACAATGAGAATCAGCCACAGCATGTAGGGCCTGTACCAGGCGCCTGTTGCGTCGATCCACCAGTCCATGATGGCCGGGGAAAAAAGGTAGATACCTACCACCAGAAGCAGGACCAATCGGTATATGTACATTTGGCCTCCTACCGTGAATGACCGAGCCTGGACAGCCCGAAGGTGCGGCATGGTAACGGATGCCGATCAGGCTGCAAGTGGCGTTTCGGCCACCTTCGCAGCGCAGTGTGTAGCAACCGCTCTGGCTCAGTCTATTCGAGCCTCTTCGAGGGCGCCGACACGGGGGATGAAATCTGCATTCCAGTGAGTCACACCCCAGTCCAGCACTTCTCGTGCTGCGGCGTAGTTGAGTTCATTCGGCACGGGTTGTCCCAGCGCCCGCAAGGCCCGAAGCAGCAGCGGGGTCGCCTGATCGGCTGGCAGCGGCGCAGACCGGTAGGATTTGCCCAGCTTGTGGCCGTCTGGCTGAGTGATCAGTGGTACATGCAAATAGCGCGGCTGGGGCAGGCCGAGCAGTTCTTGCAGGTACAGCTGGCGCGGCGTGGAGTCAAGCAAGTCTGCACCTCGCACGATGTCGGTCACGCCCTGCCAGCCATCGTCCAGCACCACGGCCAGTTGATAGGCATACAAGCCGTCGCGCCGGCGAATCACGAAATCACCGACGTCGCGCCCCAGATGTTGCCGAAACTCACCTTGCACCCGGTCAGTGAAACGGTACTCCAGCTCGGGGACGCGAATCCTGATCGCTGCGTTTTCTGGCGAGTGACCCGCATCACGGCAGAAGCCCGGATAAATACCGTCGAAGTCTTCGAGTTGTTTGCGCGAGCAAGTGCAGGCATACGCCAGCCCATAACTGAACCAGCGATTGATGATGTCTTGGTAGGCGTCGTGGCGGTCGCTTTGTCTGACCAGCTCGCCGTCCCATTCAAAGCCGTAACTTTCCAGCGTCTTGAGAATGGCGGACTGTGCGCCGCGGACTTCGCGCGGTGGGTCCAGGTCTTCCATGCGTATCAGCCATTTTCCACCAACCGAGCGCGCATCGAGATAAGACGCAAGCGCTGCGACCAATGAGCCGAAGTGCAGATAGCCGCTGGGGGTCGGCGCAAAGCGCCCTATATAGGAAGAGGGTTTCATGGGGGCGATGGTACTGCACCGGAGCTGAGCTGTAGGAGCCAACTTGTTGGCGAGACGATGTCTGAACCGGAAAGCCTCGCGAACAAGTTCGCTCCTACAGACGGTCAAACTGAAACAACAAAAGGCGCCGAAGCGCCTTTTATTTCAGGAAAAGCTCAGATCACTTACCGACCTGTTTTTCCTTGATTTCAGCCAGTGTCTTGCAGTCGATGCACAGATCGGCTGTAGGGCGGGCTTCCAGACGGCGAACACCAATTTCAATGCCGCAGGATTCACACCAGCCATATTCTTCGTCGGTGATCAGCTGCAAGGTCTTGTCGATCTTTTTAATCAGCTTGCGCTCGCGATCACGGGCACGCAGCTCGAGGCTGAACTCTTCTTCCTGACTGGCGCGATCCGCCGGGTCAGGGAAGTTGGCGGCTTCGTCCTGCATGTGGTGCATGGTCCGATCAACCTCTTGCATCAAATCCTGCTTCCACTTGTTCAGGATTTTGACGAAGTGCTTACGCATGGGCTCGCCCATGTATTCCTCACCCTTTGTTTCAACGTAGGGTTCGAAACCACTGATCAGTTGACTGCTTTTTTGCTTTTCTGGGGTGGGCATGAAGGGACCGCCTCTCACTCATCTATCCATTGCGCAGGATTATCATTCGGTGCCGACACCTGCCGGCCCTGCGGCTGCAAGCGGGCGAACTTACCAGATCAAATCAGAGCGCGCTACTCCCGGTTGTCGAGCATGGCTCTACAGCGCGCATATGGTTATGACCGCAGCGCCCGCGAGTTGGTTTGAAAATAGTGAAGCGGACTGAGTCTAGCTCCGGTCTGGTACCGGCGCCGGCTTTGCAGACGGTAGGCCACCATCGCGATATCGCGCTTTTTAAACCTGTACCCACGTGACCGGTTGGGTAGAATCTCGCCGTTGCTCCAGCACCTATTAAAAGGAAGAACAATGCCTCAGCCCTACAGTGCGCGCAGCCGCGCCATCGAACCCTTTCATGTCATGGCGCTGCTGGCGCGGGCCAATGAACTGCAGGCGGCGGGGCATGACGTTATCCATCTGGAGATTGGCGAGCCTGATTTCACGACAGCTGAGCCCATCATCAAGGCCGGCCAAGCCGCGCTGGCCGCTGGCAAGACCCGCTATACAGCGGCCCGTGGCTTGCCGGAATTGCGCGAAGCCATCGCCGGGTTTTATAACCAGCGCTACCGCGTCAGCGTCGATCCGGAAAGGATTCTAATCACCCCTGGCGGTTCTGGCGCCTTGTTGCTGGCTGCGAGCCTTTTGGTCGATCCCGGCAAGCACTGGCTGCTGGCCGACCCGGGTTATCCCTGTAATCGTCACTTCCTGCGGTTGGTTGAAGGCGCTGCGCAGTTGGTGCCGGTCGGGCCGGACGTGCGTTACCAGTTGACGCCCGATCTTGTGGCGCGCCATTGGGACAAAGACAGTGTGGGTGCGCTGGTTGCTTCCCCCGCCAATCCCACCGGCACGCTGCTGCATCGCGAGGAGCTGGCTGCACTGTCCGCGTCGCTCAAGGCACGCAACGGTCATTTGGTGGTGGACGAGATCTACCACGGCCTGACCTATGGAACCGATGCTGCCAGCGTGCTCGAAGTGGACGACGACGCGTTCGTCCTTAACAGTTTTTCCAAGTATTTCGGCATGACCGGCTGGCGCCTGGGGTGGCTGGTCGCGCCCGAAGACGCGATTGGCGAGTTGGAAAAGCTGGCGCAGAACCTCTACATCAGCGCGCCGAGCATGGCGCAAAGTGCTGCGCTGGCCTGCTTCGAGCCGCAAACGCTGGAGATTCTCGAAGAGCGCCGGGCCGAATTTGGTCGTCGGCGGGATTTTCTGCTGCCAGCGTTGCGCCAACTGGGCTTCACCATCGCGGTAGAACCTGAGGGCGCGTTCTATCTGTATTCCGATATCAGCGCGTTCGGCGGGGATGCGTTCGCTTTCTGCAGGCACTTCCTCGAAACGGAGCACGTCGCGTTCACGCCAGGTTTGGATTTTGGACGTTACCAGTCGGGGCACCACGTACGTTTCGCTTACACCCAAAGCCTGCCGCGCCTTCAGGAAGCGGTTGATCGCATTGCGCGTGGCTTGCGGAGCTGGCAAGGCTGATGCGGTTTTCTCCTGAGCTCGAAGAAGGTCGTTTGCTGATTCGTTACAAGCGGTTTCTGGCTGATATTGAGACTGCCAGCGGCGAACGCCTGACCATTCACTGTCCCAACACCGGCTCGATGTTCAACTGCATGATGCCAGGCGGACGTGTGTGGTTCAGTCGCTCCAATGACCCCAAGCGCAAGCTGCCGGGGACGTGGGAAATCAGCGAGACACCCCAAGGCCGTTTCGCCTGCGTCAATACGGGGCGCGCTAACAAACTGGTAGAAGAGGCGTTGCTGGCAGGGGTGATCACAGAGTTGAACGGTTTCACTGCGCTCAAGCGTGAGGTGGCCTACGGGACGGAAAACAGTCGCGTCGACTTCCGTCTGGATTATCCCGATGGCCCTTTGTTTCTGGAGGTCAAAAGCGTCACGCTGGGCTTTGATGAGACTGCGGTGGCGGCATTTCCGGACGCCGTGACCCAGCGTGGCGCCAAGCATTTACGCGAGCTAGCGGCCTTGGCCCGAGACGGCGTTCGCGCGGTGTTGCTGTACTGCGTCAACCTGACCGGCATTGAAGCGGTACGTCCGGCAGAAGAAATAGACTTGGCCTACGCCAATGCGCTTCGTGATGCGGTCGCAGCGGGTGTCGAGGTGCTGGCATATGGCGTGCAACTGACCCCGGAAGAGGTACGTATCGACCGGCGTCTGGAGGTTCATCTGGGCCATGTGGCAACTGTCAGTCCGCTGCGGGCGGATTGACCCAGATCCCCTGCGCGTCTTCGCGACACGCGATGGCGGTCAAGGATTTTCCCTCGCAGGGCCCGGCGACGCATTCGCCGTCTTCGATCAAAAACAGCGCGCCGTGAGTGGCGCACTGGATCAGGCTGGCGCTGCTGTCCAGAAACTGATCAGGCATCCACTCCAGGGCGACGCCGCGATGGGGGCAGCGGTTTTTGTAGATGAACACTTGTCCGGCTCGCCGCACCGCCAGCAATTGAACCCCGGCCAGTTCCAGGCCACGGCTTTGTCCTTCAGGAACGTCGCTGCCTTCGCACAGGAATTTCAGGCGGGTCTCCTTAACGCTTGACGCGTAAATGGTAATAATTATCAAATGAATTGGATGTCGATGGCTGCGTAGTTTGGCATCTCTTGACCATATCCGGCCCCACTTTGTCTTGTCATATCCGTTCCACGCTTGATCCCTTCTTTTTAATAGGACTTCCGCTGATGCGCCTTACCGCCAAGCTGACCGCCATGCTGATCGGGCTTTCATTAACAGGTTTGGCGTTGGCCGATGCGCAACAGAGCTCACGCTGGGTCAGTGCGGGCGGTGCGTTGACCGAGTGGATAGTTGCCTTGGGCGCAGAGCCCCGTCTGGTGGGCGTCGATACCACCAGCCAACACCCGGAGTCACTCGCCTCTCTGCCTAAAATCGGCTATCAGCGACAGCTTTCGGCGGAGGGAATCCTGAGCTTGCGTCCGAACATTCTGGCGGGCACCGAAGAAATGGGGCCGCCCCCTGTGCTTGAGCAGTTGCGCGCTGCCGGGGTGCAGGTGGAGGTGTTGTCGGCCAAGGCTGATCTGACAGCGCTCAAAAGCAATCTTCAAAGACTGGGCCTCTTATTGGGTGCGCAGGAGCAGGCCGGTCAACTGATTAACGGTTATGAGCAGCAATTGCAGCTTCAACACACTTGGTTGTCTCAGGCGCAGCAGCATCAAGCAGTACCGGGCGTATTGCTGCTGGTCAGTCATGCCGGAGATAAACCAATGGTGGCGGGCGTCGACACGGTAGGCGACTGGTTGATCAAGCAGGCTGGTGGCCGAAACCTGGCGACCCACAGTGGCTATAAAGTGTTTTCGGTAGAAGCCATGGCCGGGCTGAATCCCGAAGTGTTGGTGTTCACAGACCGCGCGCAAGGTGGCGCACCTTCCCTTGACGCTCTTTTAAAGCAAAACCCGGTGCTGGCAGCGACCCGTGCTGCGCGTGACGGACGCTTGGTTGAAGTTGACCCGACGCTGCTGGTTGGTGGCCTGGGCCCTCGTTTGCCGGCCACCCTCAAAACACTCTCAAAAGCCTTCTACCCTGAAGATCCGGCACTTCACGCCCAGGCGCCTTCATCACCATGAAAAACCACTTACGGCCGAGAACGCTGTTTATCGGGCTGTCGATAGCCTGCTTCCTGGCGTTCTGGCTGTCACTGGCGTTGGGGCCAGTCCGCTTGCCGCTTGAAGATCTGATGCGTGCCAGTCTGCGTTTGATGGGATTCCCGGTGGCGGGTGACAATCTGCAGCAGGCTGAATTGATCCTCGGACAGATTCGTCTGCCGCGAACGTTGTTGGGGCTGGCGGTAGGTGCGGTGCTGGCGCTGGCCGGGGTGGCGATGCAGGGACTGTTTCGCAATCCGCTCGCTGATCCGGGGCTGGTCGGCGTTTCCAGTGGCGCGGCACTGGGCGCTGCGGTGGCCATTGTTGCGGGCGCATCCTTCGGCGGGCTTCCCGAAGTCTTCGCGCCCTATCTGCTATCGGCTTGTGCATTTGCCGGCGGGCTGGGTGTGACGGCTATGGTTTATCGGCTCGGGCGCCGGGACGGGCAGACCAGCGTTGCGATCATGCTGCTGGCCGGCGTCGCGATGACGGCGCTGGCCGGATCAATCATCGGCCTGTTCACCTATCTGGCAGACGACGCTACCTTGCGCACGCTGACTTTTTGGAACCTGGGCACGCTAAACGGCGCCAGTTACGCGCGTCTTTGGCCGCTGCTGATTGTGTGCGCGCTGGTCATCGCCTGGTTGCCGAGAAGGGCCAAGGCACTCAATGCGCTTCTGCTGGGCGAGTCGGAAGCACGGCATCTGGGCATCGACGTCGAGCGTCTCAAGCGCGAACTGATTTTGTGTATTGCGCTGGGTGTAGGCGCGGCAGTTGCGGCGGCCGGGCTTATCGGTTTCATCGGTTTGATCATTCCGCATCTCATGCGCTTGCTGGTGGGTCCGGATCATCGGGTGGTGTTGCCTGCGTCGGCGTTGGCGGGGGCGACATTGCTGTTGTGCGCCGACATTTTCGCCCGATTGGTGCTGGCGCCTGCCGAACTGCCCATCGGCATTGTCACGGCCTTTCTCGGGGCTCCGTTCTTTCTCTTTTTGCTGGTCAGGGGGCGAACCTGATGCTGCGAGCAGAAGACCTACGGATTGAGCGGGGCGGCAAGGTGGTGTTGAGCGATATCAACCTGAGCCTGCAACCCGGTGAAATGCTAGGCGTGCTGGGACCCAACGGCGCGGGCAAAAGCACGTTGCTCGGCGCGCTGTGTGGCGAACTCAAGACCGGGCAAGTGTGGCTGGACGACAAACTGCTTGAGCGATGGAGCCCGGCGCAACGGGCGCAACGTCTGGCGGTATTGCCGCAAAGCTCCACGCTCGGTTTTGCGTTCAAGGTGCAGGACGTGGTGGCGATGGGGCGATTGCCTCATAACTCTGGGCAACAACGTGATGCCGACATCATTCAGGCCGCGCTCGATGCCGCGGATGCATCTCATCTGGTAGATCGCAGCTATCTGGCGCTGTCTGGTGGCGAGCGGCAGCGGGTGCACTTGGCACGGGTACTGGCGCAGGTGTGGCCGGGTGAAGCCGGACAATCCCTGCTGTTGGACGAACCTACTTCCATGCTCGATCCGCTGCATCAGCACACCACTTTGGAGGCCGTTCGCCAATTCGCCAATCGCGGCGGCGCGGTGATGGTCATCCTGCATGATTTGAACCTCGCGGCCCGTTATTGCGACCGGTTACTGCTGCTGGAAAGCGGATCGTCGGTTGCTTTTGGATTGCCTCAAACCGTGCTGGTACCCGATACGCTGAGGGCCGTTTTCGGTCTCGAGGTGCTGGTGCAAAGTCATCCGGAGCGCGGTCATCCGCTGATCATCGCTCGCTGAGTTGGCCTGAGGCAGGCAGTTGAGTCTGGAGTTGCAGGAAGTTTCCTAAGGACATTTCCTGCAATCATGTCGTCCGCGTCCTTTGTAACCGTTTGCCTGCTCACTGCGGTCCTCGCTCGTTTATGGTTCGCCCTTGATTGGCAGCGCTTTGAAGGGAGATGCAATGAGCGGCAGCAGCGAAGATGTGGCACGGCAAATGATCGGTTTGCTTGAGTTGACATCACTCAACAATGACGACACCGCGCAGCGGATCATCGCGCTGTGTCGTCGCGCGATCACACCCTACGGGCCAGTCGCCGCGGTGTGCGTTGCGCCTCGGTTTGCCGGTCTGGCGAGGCGGACGCTGGACAGTTTGCACGCACGCGATATCAAAGTAGTCGCCGCGATCAACTTTCCGGGCGGGACGGGAAGCGTGCTGTCAGTTGAATCCGAGACCCAGGCCGCACTGATGGCAGGTGTCGATGAGATTGATCTGGTGTACCCGTTCCGGGCGCAATTGGCAGGTAACAAACTGGCGGGGGCAGAACTGATAGCCGCCTGTAAAGCTGTGTGCGGCGGCCGGGCCGGGCTGACCGTTACGCTGGAAACGGGCGTGTTGAGAGATCCGCAGATTACTCATGACGTTTGCCGGCAAGTCATTCAGGTCGGGCCCACATTCATCAAGACCAGCACTGGCAAAGTGCCTGTCAATACTACCGCTCAAGCGGCTCGCATCATGATCGAGGCCATTGCCGAGGTGGGCGGGCAAGTCGGGTTCAAAGCATCGGGCGGCGTGCGGACGTTGGCCGAAGCCAAGGTTTATCTGGATATGGCGCGGGCAAGACTTGGGCCGCTTTGGCTGCAGCCAGGCAGGATGCGTATCGGTGCTGCAAGTTTGCTGGACGACCTGCAAGTGCATCTGGGCCTGTGTGAATAAAGCTTGGATCGCTAATGGAAAGATGGGTGCGTCAGGGTTTTATAGGCAAAAAAAGACCCGGCAAAGTGCCGGGTCAAAAACCGTGATTAGCCTGATGAGGAGATAATCTGAAAGTCCGAACCAAGGAGCATTTCAAGTTATCGTCCAGTCTCGCGACTGGATGTGATAATCATAGTGATTCTCATTTGTAAGTCAACAGGCAACGCAAAACTATTTTCAAACCCTATTTCGGCGAAGCCAACTTACCCATCGATTTCCAGCTTCAGGGCTTTTTTTCGTTCGACGGAAAGAGCATTCCAGTGTTGGTCCTCCAGCGCACCTTCAATCGCATATAACAGCGTTTTCGAAACATTGAAGCCTCTGGTCCTCACCGCACGATACGCTTGCACTGCACCAAGCCTGCGCAAATCGGCGCTGTTGTGAATGCCTGCCGCGTGCAGCCATTGGGCCGAAGTTTTGCCGAGGTTTTTCATCCGTTGCAGTTCATCGTCCATTTCGCCTCCATGCATTGTCCTGCTCCATTAACACTCTATAGCCGGTGTCCACTGCACAACCAAGCGTGCTTTAAGTGTAGGAAATACCTATCCGGATCGCTAAGCCGCAAGAGGATTAGGCGCCAGACGGTAAGCAAACTCGCTGGAGATGTCGCGAGACCCGAGTGCCCGCGAGCGCGAGCAATCTGAGTACGGGCCGAAGGGTTGAAACGGTCAGCCTGCGCGATAGCGCAGCCGGGTGCCGAAGTTGACTGACATCAAGATCTCATCGGCAGTGAGTTCGACAGGGAAGTAGGCGCCGGATATTTGGGCATGGGCGATGCTGGCACCTTCAAGTCTTGCGGTGCTCAGGTCGACGCCACGAAGGTCCGCTGAACGGAAGTAGGCATCTGTAAAGTCGATGTCTGCTGCATCAATCTCGCGCAGATCGAGGCCGCGAAAGTCACCTGCGACCATATCGACCGTTCCTGGTTTAGGACGCTGGAGATTGAAACCTGCGACGTCGTCACTGTGCAGTAACTCGTAGAGTGGGGAATTAAGCCGTTTGGGATGGCTCATGATGCGCCTCCATTATTGGAATTCTGGCGCCAGTATAATGCCACTATTGCCGAGCCGTGAAGGACTAGCCTTCACGATGCGACTGCCGGTCAGCCACCGGGTTAGAGCCCGGGAAGTCGCTGGCGAATATGCGCTACCAACCCGTCCAGGTCGGAGCTGACATTGGTTTCGACGTGTTTGCTGCTCAACACTTCCTCAGCGGTCAATGGCTCACGATTGGCCTGCTGGGCTTGGATAACGGCAATTGTTGCGTCAGATGGATCTTCATTGATCGCCTGACGTTGCTTCAGCCATCCCTCAATTACCGCCTGCGGAGCTGAGCAATCCAGAATCGAAAACGGGGTGCCGGTGGCTTCCGCCACTTTCGCCGCGGCTTCACGCTGCGAGCGTTTAAGATAGGTTGCATCGATCACTACCGGGAAGCCTGCGTGCAGCACGATATCGGCCAACTCATGCAGACGCTCGTAAGTCGCCACGCTGACTTCATTGGCGTATAGGTCTTCTTTATCGGCGAACAGACGCTTGCGCTCCACATCCGAGCGCAAGCGGATTGCGCCCAACGCCTCTACCAAACGCATGGCAACATGGCTTTTACCTACTGCGGAGACGCCATGGGTAATCGCCAGAAATCGCGAAGGAATGGCGCTGTAGCTTTCGGCCAGGTTGGCGTAGTTGCGGTACTGGCGCATGGTGGTGCCGCGCTGCACAGCATCAGCGTCCGCAGGCAGACTGAAGAGCGAGACCTTTGCGCGAACCAAAGCGCGATAGGCTTTATAGAAGTTCAGCAACTCGAGCCCAGCGTAGTCTGCGGTGATCTCCAGATACTGGCTGATCAGGCGGCGCGAGTGGACTTTTAGGCCACGGTCCTCGAGGTCCATTGCCAGAAACGCGATGTCAGCGTAGACGTCGGTCATGCGGAACGGCTCATTGAACTCGATGCAGTCGAAGATCACGACCTTGCCGTCGATCAATGTGGCGTTGCCCAAATGAATGTCGCCGTGACACTCGCGAATGAAGCCGTCGGTCTTGCGCTGAGTCAGCAGTGGTTTCAGGCGCTCGAAGTTGGCGTCGGCCCATGCTTGTAGAGCTTCAAGCTGAAGGATGTCAGCCTTTTCTGTGAGAAAAGGGCGAATCTGTTCGAAGTTCTGAGTGACTGGCGCCATCACCGCTTCCGGTGTGCCCAAAGGATGATCGTGGGGAACGCGCGGGGCGTTGAGATGAAATTCAGCGATCTGGCTGGCGAGCTCATCAATCTGAGCTGTGGTCAGCTCGCCATTGGCTTGCAATATGCTGAGCAAGCCTTCCTGCGGGAACTGGCGCATTTTCAGGACGTATTCGATCGCTTCGCCTGTACCGCCCAACTGGGGCGCGTCGACGCTGCCGGTGATCGGTAAGACTTCCAGGTACAAATCCTGTGTCAGGCGCTGGTTCAGCCGCAGCTCTTCATTACAGAAATGCTCACGCGCTGAAAGGGTGGTGAAGTCCAGAAAACCGAAATTGGCTGGCTTCTTCATTTTGTAGACGTATGGGCCAGTGAGCAGAACCCACGAGATATGCGTCTCGATGACCTGGAAACGCTCGATCGGGTGAGAGAACAGGGCAGGGTTCTGCAGGGCGGCGATCAGTGACTGGCTCACGGGCGATCCTTCAAAGAGGTAGTAGTCGGCAACAGACGGCTAAAAAAGAGGGCCATTATGGCCGCTTGGCGCATTGCTGCAAACCGCAATGAGGTGGTCTGCCGATCATCCTGAAAGTGCGTATAATCCGCCGCCATGACCCGAACCCGCACCCCCAAGAAGTCCCAAAAACCCACCAACAGTCGCCTGCGCTCCCTGCTGGGTTGGGCATTGAAGCTCAGTCTCGTCGGTCTGGTGATCCTCGCCTGCTTTGCCGTTTACCTCGATTCGATCGTGCAGGAAAAGTTTTCCGGCAAGCGTTGGACGATCCCGGCCAAGGTTTATGCGCGCCCTCTTGAGTTGTTCGTCGGACAAAAGCTGTCCCGAGACGATTTCCTCATTGAACTGGATGCCTTGGGTTATCGCCGTGAAAGCGTGGCCAACGGTCCCGGCGCGGCGGCTGTCAGCGGCAATACCGTCGATCTCAATACCCGTGGCTTTCAGTTTTATGAGGGGGCCGACGCTGCTCAGCAGATTCGCGTGCGTTTCTCTGGCGATTACGTCGCCGATCTGACGTCCGCCAACGGTGCCAAGCTTGCCGTCGCTCGGTTGGAGCCGCTGCTTATTGGCGGTCTGTACCCGAAGAATCTTGAAGATCGCATTCTGATCAAACTTGATCAGGCGCCGCCTTATCTGCTCGACACGCTGGTGACAGTGGAAGATCGGGATTTCTACCACCACTTTGGTGTGTCGCCGAAGTCGATTGCGCGGGCCTTCTGGGTCAACGCATCGGCGGGGCAGATGCGCCAGGGCGGCAGTACTCTGACTCAGCAGTTGGTCAAGAACTTCTACCTGACCAATGAGCGCAGCCTCACTCGCAAGCTGACCGAAGCGATGATGGCGATCCTGCTGGAGATCCATTACAGCAAGCAGGAGATTCTGGAGGCATACCTCAATGAGGTGTTTGTCGGTCAGGACGGCCAGCGCGCGGTGCACGGTTTTGGATTGGCCAGCCAGTATTTCTTTAGCCAGCCTCTGTCCGAGTTGAAGCTGCATCAAGTCGCGTTGTTGGTCGGCTTGGTCAAAGGTCCGTCTTATTACAACCCCCGTCGCAACCCTGAGCGCTCGCTTGAGCGGCGTAATCTGGTGCTCGACCTGCTTGAGCAGCAGGGCGTTGCTACGCCGGAAGCGGTTGCGGCGGCGAAGAAAATGCCGCTGGGCGTAACCAAGCAAGGTTCTTTGGCGGACAGCTCATTTCCGGGGTTCCTCGATCTGGTCAAGCGTCAGTTGCGCGAAGACTATCGCGACGAAGATTTGACCGAAGAAGGCCTGCGGATCTTCACCAGCTTTGATCCGATCCTGCAAATGAAGTCGGAATCGGCGATGAAGGAAACCTTCGCCCGTCTTGCAGGCCGCAAGGGCTCGGAGGAAATGGAAGGGGCAATGGTGGTGACCAACCCAGAGACGGGTGAGGTCCAGGCGCTGATCGGCAGTCGTCAGGCCGGGTTTGCCGGGTTCAACCGCGCTATCGATGCCGTTCGGCCTATAGGCTCGCTGGTCAAACCGGCTATTTACCTGACCGCGCTGGAGCAGCCGAGCAAATACACGTTGACCAGTTGGGTGGCGGACGAGCCATTCTCGGTTAAGGGCGCTGATGGTCAGGTGTGGAAGCCGCAGAACTTTGACCACAAGGCCCACGGCAATATTTTCCTGTATCAGGGCCTCGCGCATTCCTACAACCTGTCCAGCGCCAAGCTGGGTCTGGATCTGGGCGTGCCGACGGTGTTCAAAACGCTGAACAAACTGGGTGTCACTCGCGAGTGGCCGACTTATCCCTCGATGTTGTTGGGGGCGGGCGCGCTAAGCCCGATGGAAGTTGCAGTCATGTATCAGACCATCGCCAACGGCGGCTTCAACACGCCGATGCGCGGGATTCGTAGCGTGCTGACCGCAGAGGGCGAGCCACTCAAGCGCTATCCTTTTCAGATACAGCAGCGTTTCGATCCGGGCTCGATCTATTTGTTGCAAAACGCGATGCAGCGGGTGATGCGGGAAGGTACTGGCAAGTCGGTCTACAACACGTTGTCGGCTAACCTAAATCTGGCAGGCAAATCCGGCACGACCAACGATTCTCGCGACAGCTGGTTCGCAGGTTTCAGCCAGGATCTGCTGGCCGTTGTCTGGCTGGGACGTGACGATAACGGCAAGACACCATTCACCGGCGCCACCGGGGCCTTGCAGGTCTGGACCAGTTTCATGAAAAAAGCAGATCCGCTGCCGCTGGACATGGCGCTACCGGATAACGTTGTGCAGGCTTGGGTGGACGCCAGCACCGGGCAGGGCAGCGACGCTGGATGCCCGAACGCCGTACAGATGCCGTATATTCGCGGCAGTGAGCCTCAGCCCGGTCCTGCGTGTGGTGGCAACTCCGCGCCCGCCGAAGTGATGGATTGGGTCAAAGGCTGGTTGAACTAAGCAAAGAGGGTGTGAAGTGAACAAGTGGTGGATTCCAGCTTTAACGGCTCTGGCTTTGCTCAATGGTTGCGCCAGTCAGACGCGCAGCGCGATCCCGGTGGTTGACTCCGGCTCGCGTGTTTCCAACGGCGAGCGCGTGTCAGCGACGCGTAACAATACCTATCCAGCCGCGGTGCAGAATCGCGCGCCGCAGGCAATTACAGAAGACTCAGGCGTTGTGGTCATGGTGCCAGGTGGCGGTGCGACGACCAGCGCCGCGCCTATTCAGTCGTTTACTCCGCCCATCAACACGGCGCCGATCAATACCGCGCCTATTGACACATCTCCGGTCAATCAAGCCCCGGCTGGCACGACGTACAACATGCCGGCGCCGGCAAATAACACCTACAGCGCGCCAGCCCCGACTGCGCCAAGCGGTATCCCGTCTTCTGGCGGTTTGTCTGCCGATGAGCAACTGGACGGACCGGTGCTGGCGCTTCTGACCACCGCTCAAAAGCAGCAGAGCAGCGGCGATCTCAATGGTGCATCGTCCAGTCTTGAGCGCGCGCAGCGGGTCGCACCTCGAGAGCCGCAGGTGCTTTATCGTCTTGCTCAGGTTCGTCTGGCCCAGGGTGATGCCGCCCAGGCAGAGCAACTGGCCCGACGTGGGCTGACGTATGCCAATGGCCGCGCCAGTCTGCAGGCCAGTCTTTGGAATCTCATCGCTCAATCTCGCGAGAAGCAGGGTGATGCATCAGGCGCAGCGCTTGCGCGTCAGAAAGCCAAGGTCAGCCTCTGATGGATAAGCGGTTTCCGCAAATCGCTGAACAGTTGCTGTTGATCGAGCGCGAGCTTCGGGTGCTGGGCATGTGGAAAGCGGTCCCGCCGAGCGATGATGATCTGTCCAGTCGTGAGCCGTTTTGCGTCGACACGCTGGACTTCGATCAGTGGCTGCAATGGATATTTCTGCCGCGCATGAAGACTATTCTTGAGCAGGACCTGGCGCTGCCGAACGCATCAGGGATTCTGGAAATGGCGGAGATGGTCTACGCCAGCCAGCTCGGGGAGACGAGAACCCTGCTATCGCTGCTGGCGCAATTCGATCGCTTGATTACCGAAGCGAGCTGACGCTCACAGGCAGTTTTCGGTAATGGCCTGCTTGAGCTCAGTGATGCGAGCCTGGCGCTCCTCTTCAGTGAAGCGTTTGAGCTCGCCGTTCACTTCCTCGCGTACCCGAGGATTGTTCTGGAATTGCGCCAGATTGGTCCTAGCGGTGGTGCAATACTCGGCACGCTTGGCTTCCTGCATGGCGACCTGTTTCTTCACTTTTGCGTCAATCGCCTGTTGCTCGCCGTTGGGGTCAGCTATAGGTTTTGAAGCCGGGGCGGGTGGCGGCACCGGTCTTTGCGTGTCGATCTCCTGAACTTGCTGACCTGCTGGCGGCTGGGCATCGAAATGAGTAATGCCCTGAGCGTCGACCCATTTGTAGATCTGGGCTGCCTGTGAAAGTGGGCTGGCGACCATTGCCAGCGCGGCCGCAAAAATCATCCAACGCATACTGCTTCCTTGATTCCGATGGCTATAACGGTGCCCGGTCACGCTATCACAAGCGTGGTTCCTCGACTGCCATTGGGTACGATTTCATGTGGCTGCGCAGAAGAAAGCTCACGGATGACTTGACTTGAGAGAGTCGAATAACAACAATCCAAAGTTCGCTGTAGAAGGACTGCCAGAAGCAGGCCATCTCGGTAGATCATGAGGCGCACATCCGCGCCGACCTGTAACACCCGCAACGCGTTACCTCGCGCTGGGTGGGAAAGCCCCGAAACACTTATGGGGGGATCCCAATACTTGCTCAGTCAGTGCTGACGTAGTCGGCGACCACCGTCGCTCATGCTCTGCTTTGCAGTAAACCTATTAAGACCCGTCTCCCCAAGTGTGGACGGTATTCTGGCGTTTTAGAGGTGAACAACGTGGAGCTTTTATCTGGCGCTGAAATGGTCGTCCGCTTTTTGCGTGACGAAGGCGTTGAGCATATCTATGGGTACCCCGGCGGTGCCCTCCTGCATATTTACGATGCTCTGTATAAAGAGCCGTCACTGAGCCACATCCTCGTTCGTCACGAACAGGCTGCGACCCACATGGCGGACGGTTATGCGCGCGCCACTGGCAAAGCAGGCGTGGTGTTGGTGACATCCGGTCCGGGTGCTACCAACGCGATCACCGGTATTGCCACGGCCTACATGGACTCCATCCCGATGGTGGTTTTGTCCGGTCAGGTGGCAAGCACGCTGGTCGGCACCGACGCGTTCCAGGAGACCGACATGATCGGTATCTCCCGCCCGATCGTGAAGCACAGCTTTATGATCAAGCACCCGTCGGAAATCCCGGAAGTCCTGAAAAAAGCCTTCTATTTGGCGCAATCTGGTCGTCCTGGTCCTGTCGTTGTCGACATTCCCAAAGACATGACTAACCCGGCCGAAAAATTCGAGTACATTTTCCCAAAGAAAGCCAAGCTGCGCTCTTACAGCCCGGCCGTTCGCGGACACTCGGGCCAGATTCGCAAAGCCGTGGAAATGTTGCTGGCCGCCAAGCGTCCCATCATTTACGCAGGTGGTGGCGTGATCATGGGCAACGGCTCTGCGCCTTTGACCGAATTGGCTCAAGCGCTGAACGCTCCTGTGACCAACACGCTGATGGGCCTGGGTTGCTACCCCGGTTCCGATCGCCAATTCGTCGGGATGCTCGGCATGCATGGCAGCTACACCGCCAATCTGACGATGCACCACGCTGACGTAATCCTGGCTGTCGGTGCACGTTTCGATGACCGGGTGATCAATGGCGCGGCCAAGTTCTGCCCGAATGCCAAAGTCATTCACATCGACATCGATCCGGCATCGATCTCCAAGACCATCAAGGCCGACGTGCCTATCGTTGGACCGGTGGAAAGCGTACTGACCGAAATGGTCGCCACGCTGAAAGAGATCGGCGAGACACCGAACAAGGAGTCCGTCGCCAGTTGGTGGAAGCAGATCGAAGAGTGGCGTGGCGATCGGGAAATGTTCCCGTACAACCACGGCGACGGCAGTGTCATCAAGCCGCAGACCGTCATCGAGACCTTGTGCGAAGTGACCAAGGGCGATGCCTACGTGACCTCCGATGTCGGGCAGCACCAGATGTTCGCTGCTCAGTACTATCGCTTCAATAAGCCGAACCGTTGGATCAACTCAGGCGGTTTGGGCACGATGGGCTTTGGCTTCCCGGCGGCCATGGGCGTCAAACTGAGTTTCCCGGAAGCTCATGTGGCGTGTGTTACCGGTGAAGGCAGCATCCAGATGAACATTCAGGAGCTGTCGACCTGTTTGCAGTACGGGTTGCCGGTCAAGATCATCCTGCTCAACAACGGTGTGCTTGGCATGGTTCGCCAGTGGCAGGACATGAGCTACAGCGGTCGTCACTCGCACTCTTACATGGAGTCGCTGCCTGACTTCGTGAAGCTGGTCGAAGCGTATGGCCATGTAGGCATGAAGATCACCGATCTGAAAGACCTCAAGCCGAAGATGGAAGAGGCCTTTGCCATGACCGATCGACTGGTGTTCATGGACATTCAGGTCGATGTCTCCGAGCACGTTTATCCGATGCAGATCAAAGACGGCTCCATGCGCGATATGTGGCTGAGCAAGACGGAGCGGACTTAATCATGCGGCACATTATTTCGCTGTTGCTGGAAAACGAACCGGGTGCGTTGTCCCGAGTGGTCGGCCTGTTTTCGCAGCGCAACTACAACATCGAAAGCCTGACCGTGGCGCCAACCGAAGACCCGACTTTGTCGCGTCTGACGTTGACCACTGTAGGGCATGATGAGGTGATCGAGCAGATCACCAAGAATCTCAACAAGCTGGTGGAAGTGGTCAAGCTGGTCGATTTGTCGGAAAGCGCGCATATCGAGCGGGAGCTGATGCTGATCAAGGTGAAAGCCACAGGCGCTCAGCGCGCCGAGATCAAGCGCACTACTGATATCTTCCGCGGCCAGATCGTTGATGTGTCCGCCAGCGTTTATACCGTGCAGCTGACCGGTACGAGCGACAAGCTCGACAGTTTCATTCAGGCGATCGGCACTGCCGCCATCCTGGAAACAGTACGCAGCGGCGTTACGGGCATTGCCCGCGGCGACAAAGTGCTGAGCATCTAACTCAAATTTAGCGAATGGCCTGAACGGCCAAGATAACAGGGGTATTTCATGAAAGTTTATTACGACAAAGACTGCGACCTTTCGATCATCCAGGGCAAAAAAGTTGCCATCATCGGTTACGGTTCCCAGGGCCACGCTCAAGCGTGCAACCTGAAAGACTCCGGCGTTGATGTCACTGTTGGCCTGCGCAAAGGTTCTGCCACTGTCGCCAAGGCTGAGGCCCATGGCCTGAAAGTGACTGACGTTGCTTCCGCCGTTGCTGCTGCTGACCTGGTCATGATCCTGACCCCGGATGAGTTCCAGTCCGCGCTGTACAAGAACGAAGTCGAGCCGAACCTCAAGAAGGGCGCCACCCTGGCCTTCTCTCACGGCTTCGCGATCCACTACAACCAGGTTGTGCCGCGTGCTGACCTCGACGTGATCATGATCGCGCCGAAAGCTCCGGGCCATACCGTGCGTACCGAATTCGTGAAAGGCGGCGGTATTCCTGACCTGATCGCGATCTACCAAGACGCTTCGGGCAACGCCAAAAACGTTGCACTGTCTTACGCTTCGGGCGTTGGTGGCGGCCGTACCGGTATTATCGAAACGACGTTCAAAGACGAAACCGAAACTGACCTGTTCGGCGAACAAGCCGTACTGTGTGGCGGTACCGTCGAGCTGGTCAAAGCCGGTTTCGAAACTCTGGTGGAAGCAGGCTACGCGCCAGAAATGGCTTACTTCGAGTGCTTGCACGAGCTGAAACTGATTGTTGACCTCATGTACGAAGGCGGTATCGCCAACATGAACTACTCGATCTCCAACAACGCCGAGTATGGCGAGTACGTGACCGGCCCTGAGGTCATCAACGCCGAATCCCGTCAGGCCATGCGCAATGCTCTCAAGCGCATTCAAGACGGCGAATACGCCAAGATGTTTATCACTGAAGGCGCAACCGGCTATCCGTCGATGACCGCTAAGCGTCGCAACAACGCTGCTCACGGCATCGAGATCATTGGCGAGCAACTGCGCTCGATGATGCCTTGGATCGCGGCGAACAAAATCGTCGACAAAGACAAGAACTGAGTCTGGTTCTGGCTCAGGGCGTTTGAAGCCCTGCTAAAAAAACGCGACCTTAGGGTCGCGTTTTTTTGTTATGGGGGCTCATCTGGTATAAAGCTGCATCGTTTGTCGACGTAGCGTCGCAAGCACCAGTCGAAAATTCACAGCTGCAAGGTATTGTTTATGAGCGAACGTCCCGAAGAGCCAAACAAGGCCTCTGACGCCGAAAGCCTGTTACCGATCGATGAGCATATTGAAGAAGGACACGATGACGAGGGGCGCAAGGTCCGCCATCGCGGCATTTATCTGCTGCCGAATTTATTTACTACTGCCAACCTGTTCGCCGGTTTCTACGCGATCATCAGTTCCATGAGCGCTCAAAGCGCGATGAGTGCGGGCGATCCTGCTGGCGCGAGTAAGTACTTCGCGTTTGCTGCCATTGCCATCTTCGTGGCCATGGTGCTTGATGGGCTGGATGGGCGCGTTGCCCGCATGACCAACACGCAAAGCGCGTTCGGCGCCGAGTACGATTCTCTTTCTGACATGGTGGCTTTCGGTGTTGCCCCGGCATTGCTAGCGTTTGGTTGGGCGTTGGGCGACATGGGTAAGGTCGGCTGGATGGTTGCCTTCATCTATGTAGCGGGCGCGGCTTTGCGCCTGGCGCGTTTCAATACCCAGGTGGGCAAGGCTGACAAGCGGTACTTCATCGGGCTCGCCAGCCCTGCCGCTGCGGGTGTAGTGGCGGGTACGGTCTGGGCATTCAGTGACTTCGGTATCCAGGGCTCGAAGATGTCGTTCCTGGTGGCGTTGTTGGTGGCGGCTGCAGGGATGCTGATGGTCAGCAACATCAAGTACAACAGCTTCAAAGAGCTGGATCTGAAGGGACGCGTTCCCTTTGTTGCCATTTTGGCTGTGGTGTTGGTCTTTGCTGTGGTGTTCAGCGATCCCCCGCGCATCCTGCTGCTGATTTTCCTCGCCTACGCAGCATCCGGTCCTATTCAGTACTTGCTTCGCTTGCGTCGGCAGAAATAAAAACACCGATTCAATTTCCCGCATACTCCGCAGTCTATTGGTGCATCAGTTCCCTCTAGCTGCGGAGTCATCATGCTGATCAAATTGCCCTCAGCGTCCGATTGTAAAGAATCGGACGTCACGCCTGAATCTATCTACGTCACCCGACGTGCATTGCTCGGAGCTTCTGTTACCGGGCTTGCACTGAGCGCGTTGCCCCGTTGGGCGAGCGCGGCTGATGCGTCCCAGTATTCCGATGTAGAGCCAGGCGCCGCGCCGCAGTGGTTCAAAGACAAATTACCTTCGACCAAGTGGCAGGCGGTAACTGTCAAAGACGAGGCGATCACGCCTTTCAAGGATGCAACCCACTACAACAACTTCTATGAGTTCGGCACAGACAAGGGGGACCCGGCTCAGAATGCGGGGTCCCTGAAAACCGAACCCTGGAGCGTAGTGATTGATGGCGAGGTGGGTAAGCCGGGCCGGTACGCCCTGGAAGACTTTATGAAGCCTTATCAGTTGGAAGAGCGAATCTACCGATTGCGTTGCGTGGAAGCCTGGTCGATGGTGATCCCCTGGATGGGCTTTCCAATCTCCGAACTACTCAAGCACGTTGAGCCGACGTCGAATGCTAAATACATCCGGTTCGAAACCCTTGAAGATCCAAAAGTCATGCCCGGACAGCGTTCGGGTTTCGCCTTGATCGACTGGCCTTACGTCGAAGGCCTGCGTCTGGATGAGGCAATGAACCCGTTAGCTATCCTTGCCGTCGGTATGTATGGCCGCGAGCTGCCAAACCAGAACGGCGCTCCGCTAAGATTGGTCGTACCTTGGAAATACGGATTCAAGAGTGTGAAGTCCATCGTCCGTATCAGTCTGGTCAGTGAGCAACCCAAGACGACTTGGCAGAGCATCGCGGCTAACGAGTACGGCTTCTATGCGAACGTGAACCCGGCGGTTGACCATCCCCGTTGGACACAAGCACGAGAACGTCGTCTGCCAAGCGGACTCTTTAGTCCCAATGTGCGCCAGACAGAAATGTTCAACGGCTATGGGGAGGAGGTTGCCTCTCTTTATACGGGCCTGGATCTGCGGAAAAATTACTGATGCGTTTTTTGTTCTGGCGGCTGGGTGTGTTTGTGGCGTGCTGCGTTGCACCCGTTTTATGGGTGTACCAAGCCTGGATCTTTGCGCTGGGGCCTGATCCTGGGAAAGTGCTTGTAGATCGCTTGGGGCTGGGGACGTTGATCCTGCTTTTAATTACCTTGGCAATGACGCCTTTGCAGCGTCTGACTGGATGGCCGGGCTGGATCGTGGTGAGGCGTCAGCTGGGCCTTTGGTGTTTTGCCTATGTAGTCATGCATATGACCGGGTATGCCTTCTTTATCCTGGGGCTGGATTGGGGACAATTGGGCGTTGAGCTGGTGAAGCGTCCGTACATCATTGTGGGTAGCTTAGCGTTTTTGTGTTTGCTGGCGCTTGCTGTGACTTCTAATAGATACAGTCAGCGACGTCTAGGAGCGCGTTGGAAGAAGTTGCACCGGCTGAGCTATTTGATTTTAGGACTGGGTTTGCTGCACTTTCTTTGGATTGTCCGGGCAGATTTGAAGGAGTGGTCCTTATATGCCGGGATTGGGGCTTTGTTGATTAGCCTACGAGTCCCCGCAATTGCTAGGCGAATCCCCCGTCTCTCCAGCCGAAAGTCAGTCACTGGCACAAAAGTTTAAATTAGCTGTTGACGGCCCTGATGATCTGTCTATAATTCGCCCCACTTCCGGCGCAGACGAAACGGAAAACTTCTTGAATATC
>NZ_JBSKHT010000026.1:13710-75497 GCF_057128745.1 Pseudomonas rosaeacicularis | reverse complement strand
GCATGGATGCCGCGTTAGCCGCCCCCGGCCATGGATGGCCGATGGCGGCGTGCCCACGGAGCGTCGCCGGAGTGAGGAAACCCGACGAAGTCGGGCCAAACCAGGAGCAAATGGTTTTGGTTACTTTTTCCGAAAAAAAAGTGACCCGCCGTAAGGGCGGAACCATAACCACAGCACACACAAATAACGGATATACCCACGTTCCGGTACACCCGACCCACCGTATCGTCCGAAGGCGGCCTAGACCGTCGTAACCTCCGATTGCTCCTAAAAGGGATCGCATTCATCCAGCCAATTCTGCTATTTCCAGTAGGCGCCAAGACTTGGACCCCTTCTTGCAATATCTGCGTTAAGTCGCCCCACGGCGTCAAAAGTTTGATTTAGCGCGCAGGTACAGAATCGGTGGATCGTTCTCAATTACTCAGCAGTGCACGCAGCAATCTGTCCGGTCTAGGCCGGGGTCAGTTGGGCGTGCCGTTGTTGCTGTTGGTCATGCTGGCAATGATGATGTTGCCGATGCCGCCGTTCCTGCTGGACGTGTTCTTCACGTTCAACATTGCCCTGTCCATCGTCGTGCTGCTGGTCTGCGTGTACGCGCTGCGGCCGCTGGATTTCTCGGTGTTCCCGACCATCCTGCTGGTCGCGACGCTGCTGCGTCTGGCGCTGAACGTCGCATCCACCCGCGTGGTCATGCTTCACGGTCAGGACGGCCATGCCGCTGCCGGTAAGGTGATTCAGGCCTTCGGTGAAGTGGTGATCGGCGGTAACTACGTGGTCGGTATCGTGGTGTTCGCGATCCTGATGATCATCAACTTCGTGGTGGTGACCAAAGGTGCCGGTCGTATCTCCGAGGTGAGCGCGCGCTTTACCCTCGACGCGATGCCTGGCAAACAGATGGCAATCGACGCCGACCTCAACGCCGGTCTGATCGATCAGCCACAGGCCAAGGCCCGCCGTCTGGAAGTCGCCCAGGAGGCCGAGTTCTACGGTTCCATGGACGGTGCCAGCAAGTTCGTGCGCGGTGACGCCATCGCCGGTCTCCTGATCCTGTTCATCAACCTCATCGGCGGCATGCTCGTCGGTATCTTCCAGCACAACATGACCTTTGCCGACGCCGGCAAGGTTTACGCGCTGTTGACCATCGGTGACGGTTTGGTGGCGCAATTGCCATCACTGCTGCTGTCCACCGCCGCCGCGATCATGGTGACCCGTGCTTCCGGTTCGGAAGAGATGGGCAAGCTGATCAATCGCCAGATGTTCAGCACGCCCAAGGCGTTGGGTGTGTCGGCGGGCATCATGATCGTCATGGGCCTGGTGCCGGGCATGCCGCATTTCTCATTCATCAGCCTGGGGCTGGTGGCAGCGGGTGGCGCGTACCTGCTGTGGAAGAAGCAGGATCAGGTCAAGGTCATGGCCCTGCAGGAGGTCAAGCGCCAACAGGACCTGCTGCCATCGCCGACCCGTTCGCAAGAATCCAAAGAGCTGGGCTGGGACGACGTCACGCCCATCGACATGATCGGCCTGGAAGTGGGCTATCGCCTGATTCCGCTGGTGGACCGCAATCAGGGTGGTCAACTGCTGGCGCGGATCAAGGGCGTGCGCAAGAAGCTCTCTCAGGAGCTGGGTTTCCTGATGCCAACGGTCCACATTCGCGACAACCTCGATCTGGCGCCCAGCGCCTACCGCCTGACGCTGATGGGCGTGACCCTGGCCGAAGCCGAGATCTACCCGGACCGGGAGCTGGCGATCAACCCCGGTCAGGTGTTTGGCAGCCTCAACGGCATCAACGCCAAAGACCCGGCGTTTGGTCTGGAAGCGGTGTGGATCGAAGTCAGCCAGCGGGCACAGGCGCAGTCGCTCGGATACACCGTGGTAGACGCCAGCACGGTCGTTGCGACGCACTTGAACCAGATTCTCTACAAGCACTCTCATGAGCTGATCGGGCACGAGGAAGTCCAGCAATTGATGCAATTGCTGGCCAAAGGCTCGCCCAAGCTGGCTGAAGAGTTGGTGCCCGGTATTCTGTCGCTCTCGGCGCTGCTCAAAGTGCTGCAAGCGCTGCTCGCCGAACAGGTGCCGGTGCGCGACATCCGCAGCATTGCCGAGGCTATCGCCAACAACGCGGCGCGGAGTCAAGATACCGCCGCATTGGTGGCTGCTGTGCGGGTCGGATTGTCCCGCGCAATCGTGCAAAGCATTGTGGGCATTGAGCCGGAGCTGCCTGTTATCACGCTTGAGCCAAGGTTGGAACAGATATTGCTAAATAGTCTGCAGAAGGCAGGGCAAGGTCAGGAAGAAGGCGTTCTACTCGAACCGAGCATGGCTGAGAAGCTGCAACGCTCGTTGATCGAAGCAGCGCAGCGTCAGGAGATGCAGGGCCAGCCGGTTATTTTGTTGGTCGCAGGCCCGGTTCGCGCCATGTTGTCGCGGTTTGGACGTCTGGCTGTACCGAACCTGCATGTGTTGGCGTATCAGGAAATTCCTGACAACAAGCAAGTCACCATCGTAGCGACTGTCGGGCCTAACGGCTGAGGTAGTGAGTCATGCAAGTTAAGCGTTTTTTCGCCGCCGATATGCGACAAGCCATGAAACTGGTTCGAGATGAATTGGGCGCCGAAGCGGCCATCATCGGTAACCGGCGCATCGCTGGCGGCGTGGAACTGACCGCTGCGCTCGATTACAAACTCTCGGCGCTGGCGCCGCGTGTACCCAACATCGAACTCGAAGACGAGCTGCGCAAAACCCAATCGCGCATCGTCTCCGCCCAGGCTGAACTCGGCACCCGTGGCGAGGTGGACGCTTCGCCCGCCCGCCAACTGTTTGCCGGTCTGCCGTTGAGCGATGACGAGAAGCACATCGAGCCAACGCTGGACGAACCGTTCCGCCCATCGGTGCATGCAGCCGTTGCCGCAGACCGCGCCGAACGGGCAGCGCTCGCCGAGCCTGCCATCGGGCAACGTGCCTACGACTCGATGCGCTCCGAATTGAATGGCCTGCGCGAACTGCTGGAAGTTCAGCTCGGTTCCCTGGCCTGGAACCAGCTGCAAGGCAGTCGTCCATCCCAGGCCAATATGTGGCGCCGTCTGCAACGGGTCGGCCTGTCGGGCCCGCTGTCTCGTGACCTGCTGGCGATGGTGCCGAATACCGATGATCAACAGCACGCCTGGCGCATGCTGCTGGCACACTTGGCGCGTATGATTGCAACGCCTGACGTAGAGCCGCTGGAAGAGGGCGGAGTGATTGCCATGGTCGGCCCTGCCGGCATGGGGAAAACCACTACGCTGGCCAAGCTTGCAGCGCGTTACGTGCTCAAATACGGCTCGCAGAATATCGCGCTGGTGAGCATGGACAGTTTCCGGATCGGCGCTCAGGAACAGCTGAAAACCCTGGGACGTATTTTGAATGTACCGGTGACCCACGTTGATCCGGGGCAATCCCTGGCTCAGGCGCTGGAACCGTTACTGCGCAAGCGTGTGGTGCTGATCGATACCGCCGGCCTTCAGGCCAGCGACCCGGCCCTGCGCATGCAGCTTGAAAGTCTTGCAGGGCGTGGCATCAAGTCGCGCAACTATCTGGTGTTGGCAACGACGAGCCAGAAGCAAGTGCTGTCAGCGGCGTATCACAGTTACAAACGTTGCGGTCTGGCCGGGTGCATCCTGACCAAACTGGACGAAACAGCCAGCCTCGGCGAAGTCTTGAGTCTGGCGATCAGTCATGAGCTGCCCGTGGCCTATCTCACCGATGGTCCACGGATACCGGATGATCTGCATTTGCCGCGGCGGCACCAGTTGGTGAGTCGAGCGGTCAGCGTGCAGATGCAGGAAGAGCCTAGCGAGGAAGCGATGGCTGATATGTTTGCGGATCTTTACCACACCCCCGGCAAGCGCGTGGGTTAGGTGAAGAATATGACACTGGAATGTACCCACTTAGATGGTCTGCCAGGCATTGTTCAAACAACGAACGTGCAGCCCGACATGTGGCTTAGGTCTAAGCAAGACAAGGTAAACAATTAACATGGGCAGCATGCATCCCGTACAGGTTATTGCAGTGACCGGTGGCAAAGGTGGCGTAGGCAAGACGAACGTGTCGGTGAACCTTTCACTGGCACTGGCCGAGCTTGGACGCCGCGTCATGTTGCTGGACGCCGATCTGGGTCTGGCCAACGTCGACGTACTGCTGGGGCTTACCCCGAAACGCACCCTGGCCGACGTCATCGAAGGTCGATGCGAGCTGCGTGACGTCCTGCTGCAAGGCCCGGGCGGTATCCGCATCGTGCCGGCGGCATCGGGCACCCAGAGCATGGTCCATCTGACGCCCGCGCAGCATGCGGGTCTGATTCAGGCTTTCAGCGACATCGGCGACAACCTCGACGTGCTGGTGATCGACACCGCCGCCGGGATCGGTGAGTCGGTGGTGAGCTTCGTGCGCGCCGCCCAGGAAGTGTTGCTGGTGGTCTGCGACGAGCCGACCTCCATCACCGACGCCTACGCCCTGATCAAGCTGCTCAATCGTGATTACGGCATGAACCGTTTCCGGGTCCTGGCCAACATGGCGCAGAGCCCGCAGGAAGGGCGCAACTTGTTCGCCAAGCTGACCAAGGTCACCGACCGTTTCCTGGACGTTGCCCTGCAGTACGTCGGCGCCGTGCCGTATGACGAATGCGTACGCAAGGCCGTGCAGAAGCAGCGCGCGGTGTACGAGGCGTTTCCACGCTCCAAATGCTCGCTGGCGTTCAAGGCCATCGCGCAGAAAGTTGACACCTGGCCGTTACCGGCGAACCCGCGCGGCCATCTGGAATTTTTCGTCGAACGTCTGGTGCATCACACCAGCGCAGGGCCCGTGTCATGACAGCAAGTGGGTATCGCATGTACAGCAAATCATCCCGTGATTCCCAATACGAGCTGATCGAGCGCTATGCGCCTCTGGTCAAGCGAATTGCCTACCACTTGCTGGCGCGTCTGCCGGCCAGCGTGCAGGTCGAAGACTTGATCCAGGCCGGCATGATCGGCTTGCTCGAAGTCTCGACCAAGTACGACTCCACCAAAGGCGCCAGCTTCGAGACCTACGCCGGGATTCGCATCCGCGGCGCCATGCTCGACGAGGTGCGCAAGGGTGATTGGGCACCGCGTTCGGTGCATCGCAACACGCGCATGGTCAGTGACGCGATTCGATCAATTGAAGCAAAAACCGGCCGCGACGCTAAAGATCACGAGGTTGCGGCCGAACTCCAATTGAGTCTCGATGATTACTACGGGATTTTGAACGATACCTTGGGCAGCCGACTGTTCAGTTTCGACGACCTGCTGCAGGACGGCGAACATGAAGGGCTGCATGAGGACGGCGCAAGCCAGTCGCTCGAGCCGTCGCGTGACCTGGAAGATGAACGTTTCCAGAGCGCGTTGGCTGAGGCCATTGCCAATTTGCCAGAGCGTGAGCGCCTGGTGTTGGCGCTGTACTACGACGAAGAGCTTAACCTCAAGGAAATCGGTGAGGTCCTGGGTGTCAGCGAATCGCGGGTCAGTCAGTTACACAGCCAGTGCGCAGCTCGTTTGCGAGGGCGTTTGGGAGAATGGCGAGCGCGTTGACAGGCAACGCGGCGGACCCATTGGGGCCGTGTTACCTGTAAAGCCGGCTGTGCAGAGCGTTCGTGGGAAACAAGAGAGACAAGGCTTGAGCCGGTCAGCGCAGACGCACATCGCGTGCGTCGCGCCGTGGTTCATGCCTGTTGATTTGCCAAGCCCGTCGTCGTTTCGTGCAGCCCGGTCAGCGAGCTGTACCGGTTTTGATTGAACGCGCGTCCAGGTGCTGGGCGCGTTAAAGACTGCTTGGAGGTCGAATTGGACAAGAACATGAAAATCCTCATCGTTGATGACTTCTCAACGATGCGGCGGATCATAAAAAACCTGTTGCGTGACCTTGGGTTCACCAACACGGCGGAAGCAGATGACGGCACGACCGCATTGCCGATGCTGCAAAGCGGCTCTTTTGACTTTCTGGTAACGGACTGGAACATGCCTGGCATGTCCGGCATCGACCTGCTGCGTCAAGTCCGTGCCGATGAGCGCCTGCGCAGCTTGCCGGTATTGATGGTCACCGCTGAAGCCAAGCGTGAGCAGATCATTGAAGCCGCCCAGGCCGGGGTAAACGGTTACGTGGTCAAGCCTTTCACAGCGCAAGTGCTGAAAGAAAAAATCGAGAAGATATTCGAGCGCGTCAATAGCTGATGTTCGCTGCGAGGGCGCTATGGATTCCAAAGATTCGACAATGGGTGACTTTGAGTCGACCCTGAAGAAACACGCACAAGAGCTGGTCGCAAGCCTTGAAAAAGGCAAGTTCGGCGAAGCCGTGCAACTGATCCATGAGCTGAACCAGACCCGCGATCGCGGCCTGTATCAGGAAGTCGGCAAGCTGACGCGTGAGCTGCACAGCGCCATCGTCAACTTCCAGATCGACCCGACCATGCCGCAAGCCGAAGAAGTGTCACAGATCACCGACGCCACCGAGCGCTTGTCGTACGTGGTCCGGCTGACCGAAAACGCGGCCAATCGCACCATGGATCTGGTGGAGCAAAGCACCCCCTTGATGAACGGACTCACGGCCGACGCCAAAGCGTTGAGCGCCGATTGGGGCCGCTTCATGCGTCGCGAAATCGGTGCCGAGGAGTTTCGTGATCTGGCCAAGCGTGTCGACGGTTTCCTGACACGCAGCGAGCAGGAAACCCACGAGGTTGCCGGCCACCTGAACAACATCTTGTTGGCTCAGGATTATCAAGACCTCACCGGTCAGGTGATCAAGCGCGTTACTCAGTTGGTGACCGAAGTCGAAAGCAATCTGCTCAAGCTGGTGCTCATGGCCAGCCAGGTCGACCGCTTTGCCGGTATCGAACACGACCAGGAACTGTTCCGTCAGCAAAAAGAACAAGAAAAACTTCATTCCAAGGGTGAAGGTCCGCAGATTCATGCCGATAAACGTGAAGACGTCGTATCCGGTCAGGATGATGTAGACGATCTGCTATCCAGCCTGGGTTTCTAGGTTCTGAGTAAGAAGGCGTTGTGAGCCTGCTGCGTGTTGATTGACCGCACCCGGCTCACCCGCTGACGACTTCGCGCATGACCTGGATCGGTTGACGGTTAATTTTAGGAGCACCCCCCCAATGAGCTTCGGCGCCGATGAAGAAATCCTTCAGGATTTTCTGGTTGAGGCCGGCGAGATTCTGGAGCAACTGTCCGAGCAACTGGTCGAGCTGGAAAGCCGACCGGATGACGCTGACTTGCTCAATGCAATTTTTCGCGGTTTTCACACTGTAAAAGGGGGCGCCGGCTTCCTCCAGCTCAATGAGCTGGTTGAATGCTGCCACATCGCGGAAAACGTCTTCGACATCCTGCGCAAAGGTGAGCGCCGGGTCGATTCCGAGCTCATGGACGTGGTGCTCGAGGCGCTGGATGCGGTCAACGCCATGTTCGGCGAGGTGCGCGAACGTACCGATGTCACGCCGGCAACGCCTGAACTGCTCGCTGCGCTGGCGCGTCTGGCCGAACCTGCATCTGCCGAGCAAGTGGCCGCAGCGCCGGTGATTGCCGAGCCTGTGGCTGAGGCGTCCGATGACATCACGGACGACGAATTCGAACAACTGCTGGACTCGCTCAACGCCGTCAAGGCTCAGGCTGCCGGTGGCACAGTGTCCGCGCCGATTGCCGCGCCCGTTGCCGCACCCGCCGCACCTGCCGCACCTGCTGCTAATAGCAGTGACGACATCACCGACGCTGAATTTGAGTCCTTGCTTGACCAGTTGCATGGCAAAGGTCAGTTCGCCGTGGACGCCGTTGCACCGCCCGCGGCGCCCGCACCAGCGCCTGCTGTGGCGAGCACGTCATCGGACGAAATCACTGACGACGAATTCGAAGCGCTGCTCGATCAGTTGCACGGCAAGGGCAACTTTTCAGCCGAGTCTGCTGCGAGTGCTCCGGCTGCCGCGCAGCCACCGGCCGCGCCTGCTGCCCCTATCGCGCCTGCCGCTGCCAATGGCAAGCCGTCGGACGAGATCACCGACAACGAATTTGAAGACCTGCTCGACCAGTTACACGGCAAAGGCAAGTTCGAACCCGATGCGATCACCATCGCTCCAGCGGCCGTTGCCCCGGTAAAGAAAGCCGAGCCCGTCAAGGCCGAACCGGCGAAAGCCGCTGCTCCGGTCGCAAAACCTGCAGCGCCAGCGCCCGCCAAAGCGGCAGCGCCTGCGGCCGAGAAGTCAGAAGCCGAAACCACCGTGCGCGTCGACACCGCGCGGCTCGACGAAATCATGAACATGGTCGGCGAACTGGTGCTGGTGCGTAACCGCCTGGTGCGCCTGGGTGCCAACAGCGCTGACGAAGCCATGTCCAAGGCCGTGTCCAATCTGGACGTGGTCACCGCTGACTTGCAGACCGCCGTGATGAAGACGCGGATGCAGCCGATCAAGAAAGTCTTCGGCCGTTTCCCGCGACTGGTTCGCGACCTGGCGCGTCAGTTGAAAAAAGAAATCGCTCTTGAGCTGGTCGGTGAAGAAACCGATCTGGACAAGAACCTGGTGGAGGCACTGGCCGACCCACTGGTCCACTTGGTGCGCAACGCGGTCGATCACGGTATCGAATCCCCGGAAGAGCGCGAAGCGTCGGGCAAACCCCGAGGTGGGCGCGTGATCTTGTCTGCCGAGCAGGAAGGCGATCACATCCTGCTGTCGATTTCCGATGACGGCAAAGGCATGGACCCGGCTGTGCTGCGGGCGATTGCCGTCAAGCGCGGCGTCATGGACAAGGACGCTGCCGACCGCTTGAGCGACAGTGACTGCTACAACCTGATCTTCGCGCCGGGCTTCTCGACCAAGACCGAGATTTCCGACGTGTCGGGGCGTGGCGTGGGCATGGACGTGGTAAAAACCAAGATTGCCCAGCTCAACGGCTCGATCAACATCTACTCGACCAAGGGCCAAGGCTCGAAGATCGTGATCAAGGTGCCGTTGACGCTGGCGATCATGCCGACGCTGATGGTCATGCTGGGCAACCAGGCGTTCGCATTCCCACTGGTCAACGTCAACGAAATCTTCCACCTGAACCTCTCGACCACCAACGTCGTCGACGGTCAGGAAGTGGTCATCGTGCGCGACAAGGCGCTGCCATTGTTCTACCTCAAGCGCTGGCTGGTCAGCTCTGCCGCTCACGAAGAACAGCGTGAAGGGCATGTGGTGATCCTGTCGGTCGGCACGCAACGCATCGGCTTTGTCGTCGATCAGTTGGTGGGCCAGGAAGAGGTGGTCATCAAACCGCTGGGCAAGATGTTGCAAGGTACGCCGGGCATGTCGGGCGCCACCATTACCGGTGACGGACGCATCGCGTTGATCCTTGATGTACCGAGCATGCTCAAGCGTTACGCCACGCGGCGTATTTGATTCTGGGTGAACGGGCCTCTCGAAGGCCTGCTCGCTCTATGGAGTTTTTATGGCAGTCAAGGTTCTTGTCGTCGACGATTCAGGGTTTTTCCGTCGCCGTGTCTCGGAAATTCTCTCTTCGGACCCGACCATTCAAGTGGTTGGTACAGCGACTAACGGCAAGGAAGCCATCGAACAAGCCTTGGCGCTCAAGCCTGACGTGATCACCATGGATTACGAGATGCCGATGATGGATGGCATCACGGCGGTGCGTCACATCATGCAGCGCTGCCCGACGCCGGTCCTGATGTTCTCGTCGCTGACCCACGAAGGTGCCCGGGTAACCCTCGATGCGCTGGACGCGGGGGCGGTGGATTTTCTGCCGAAAAATTTCGAAGACATCTCGCGCAACCCTGACAAGGTCAAGCAGATGCTCTGCGAAAAGGTCCATTCCATTTCGCGCAGTAACCGTCGGTTTGGCGGCTATGGCAGCACACCGACACCGGCCGCTGCGCCTGCGAGCGCCGCGCCGTCAGCGGTCAGTTCGCTGCACAGCGCGCCCGCAACGCCACGGCACGCGCCAACGCCTGCGCCGCGTCCGGTGGCTCACGCGGCACATTCTGCGTCCGCGCCCCATGCGCCTTCCTCCCCGGCACCTAAACGCAAGGCCTACAAGCTGGTAGCGATTGGTACTTCCACGGGCGGTCCGGTGGCGTTGCAGCGGGTATTGACGCAACTGCCGGCGAACTTTCCGGCGCCTATCGTGTTGATCCAGCACATGCCGGCAGCGTTTACCAAAGCGTTCGCCGAGCGTCTGGACAAGCTGTGTCGCATCAGCGTCAAGGAAGCCGAAGACGGCGACATCCTGCGTCCGGGCCTCGCCCTGCTGGCGCCGGGCGGCAAACAGATGATGGTGGACGGACGCGGCGCGGTGAAAATCCTGCCGGGTGACGAGCGCCTGAACTACAAGCCGTGCGTGGACATCACCTTCGGTTCCGCGGCCAAATCCTACGGCGACAAAGTGCTCGCGGTCGTGTTGACCGGCATGGGCGCCGACGGTCGCGAAGGCGCGCGCCTGCTCAAACAGGGCGGCGCTCACATTTGGGCGCAGGACGAGGCCAGTTGCGTGATCTACGGCATGCCGATGGCCATCGTCAAAGCGGACCTGGCGGACGCGGTTTATAGCCTGGATGACATGGGTCGTCACTTGGTCGAGGCCTGCATCTGATGGACGTTCTGAGCCTGATCGGGATCATCCTCGCGTTCGTCGCCATCATCGGCGGCAACTTCCTGGAAGGCGGACACCTGGGCGCCTTGCTCAACGGTCCGGCGGCCTTGATCGTGCTCGGTGGCACGCTGGCGGCGTGTCTGTTGCAGACCCCCATGAGCGCGTTCAAACGGGCGATCCAGATCTTCATCTGGATTCTATTTCCGCCGCGCGTGGACATGGCCGGCGGCATTGATCGTGTCATCAACTGGAGCCTGACGGCGCGCAAGGAAGGCTTGCTGGGTTTGGAATCCATCGCCGATTCCGAGCCTGATCCTTACTCGCGCAAAGGCCTGCAACTGTTGGTGGACGGCGCTGAGCCCGAAGCCATTCGCGGCATTCTGGAAGTGGATTTCATCACCCAGGAAACCCGCGATATTCAGGCCGCGAAAGTCTACGAAAGCATGGGCGGCTACGCGCCTACCGTGGGCATCATTGGCGCCGTCATGGGCCTGATTCACGTGATGGGCAACCTCGCCGACCCCAATCAGCTGGGCAGCGGCATCGCGGTGGCGTTCGTCGCCACTATCTATGGCGTGGCCTCGGCCAACCTGATCCTGCTGCCGGTGGCCAACAAGCTCAAAGCCGTTGCGATCCGTCAGTCGCGCTATCGCGAAATGCTGCTCGAAGGCCTGCTGTCGATTGCCGAGGGTGAGAATCCGCGCTCCATCGAACTGAAGCTGCAAGGCTTCATGGAGTGAGGCACTGACCATGGCCCGACGTCGGCGGCACGAAGAACATGAAAATCACGAACGGTGGCTGGTGTCCTACGCGGACTTCATCACCTTGCTGTTCGCTTTCTTTGTCGTGATGTACTCGATTTCGTCGCTCAATGAAGGCAAATACAAAGTGCTGTCCGAGGCGCTGGTCGGGGTGTTCAACGAGCCCGAGCGTAGCGTCAAGCCGATCCCCATTGGCGAGCAGAAACCCCAGACCGTCAGGCCAGCCGACCCGTTAGTGGTCGAAAGCGAGCAGAACGATACCGCCATCGGGCAGACCACAGACGATCCGCTGAAAAAAATGGCCGATGACGTCAATACCGCTTTCGGCGATTTGATCGCCTCCAAACAAATGACGGTGCGCGGCAACGAGCTGTGGATCGAAATCGAGCTCAACTCCAATCTGCTGTTCGGCAGCGGCGACGCGATGCCCAGCGACAAGGCGTTCGATCTGATCGACAAAGTGGCGAAAATCGTTAAACCGTTCGACAACCCGATCCACGTCGAAGGCTTTACCGATAACCAGCCGATCAATACTGCGCAGTTCCCGAGCAACTGGGAGCTGTCGTCGGCGCGCTCATCGAGCATCGTGCGCATGCTCGCCATGGACGGGATCAATCCCGCGCGCTTGGCCTCGGTCGGTTATGGTGAATTTCAACCGCTGACCTCCAATGCAACAGCCGATGGAAGAGGGCGCAACCGCCGCGTGGTGCTGGTGATTTCACGCAATCTGGAGGTGCGCCGCAGCTTGACCGGTTCCGGTACCGCAGCTAACGCAAAACCCGATGCCGCGATGCGCCGGGCTGGCACACAAACTGCACCTGCAGCAGCAAAGCCGCCGCAAGGCGTCAAATCTTCGTCATCCGCCCCATAATCAGTCTCGGTCGTGGTTTGACCGGCGGGAAAAACGAAACATGAGAGTGTGGGCAGTCGCCAATCAGAAAGGGGGAGTCGGTAAGACCACCACCACCATCGCGTTAGCCGGATTGTTGGCTGATGCCGGCAAGCGTGTGGTCGTCGTCGATCTCGATCCCCATGGCTCGATGACCAGCTACTTCGGCCACAACCCCGATGAGCTCGAGCACAGTTGCTTCGATCTGTTTCTGCACAAGGGTGTGGTGCCGGACGGTTTACCCGGCCAATTGCTGCTGCCCACCAGCGACAGCCGTATTTCCCTGCTGCCCTCGAGTACCGCACTGGCGACCCTTGAGCGTCAGTCGCCGGGGCAGAGTGGCCTGGGCCTGGTGATTGCCAAAAGCCTGGCGCAGCTGTGGCAGGATTTCGATTACGCGATCATCGACAGTCCGCCGTTGCTGGGCGTGTTGATGGTCAATGCCCTGGCCGCCAGCCAGCAGTTGGCGGTGCCGGTGCAGACTGAGTATCTGGCCGTAAAAGGCCTGGAGCGCATGGTCAATACGCTGGCAATGATCAACCGCTCGCGCAAAGTGCCGTTGCCTTACACCATCGTCCCGACGTTGTTCGACCGCCGCACTCAAGCGTCCATGAGCACTTTGAGACTGCTGCGCGACACCTTTCCCGAGCATGTCTGGAATGCCTATGTGCCGGTCGATACGCGCTTGCGTGATGCCAGCCGCGCGGGTGTGACGCCGTCGCAGTTCGACAATAAAAGCCGTGGCGTGCTGGCCTATCGGGCGTTGCTCAAACACCTGCTCACCGAACAACTCGTCGGGCAGGTGGCTTGAGATGGCCGCTGATCACTTATCGCCGCGCGATGTCATGCGGCATTCAAGTCAGCCGCCCCTTCAGCCGATACAACATTCAGGCGGCAATCGCGTTACTTATTTTCGGGCTCCACTATGAACCGCCCTCTGGACATTGCATCACGACCACAACTGGCGCTGCAGAACTACCTTGATGCGTTGCTGCAGGACGCGACCGAGGAGCTGCTGGCCGAGCCTGTTGCTGTCGACGATTTCGAAGCGGCCGTGCGCGAAGAACAGGCCCATGACGCCCGTTTGAGCGCGGTTGTAAAACCGGTGGCCGTTGCCATAGCAGCTGCAACGCCTGCGCCCGTGACCGCAGCGGTACTGATGGCCGATGCTGTTCGTGCTGCTCCGATTGCAGCCTCGGCGCCTGTGGTCGCTCGCGTTGTTGAAGCGCCGGTGATCATCAGTCCGGTCGTGCCGGTAATGGAAATACCTGCGCTGATCGAGCCGGTGGTGGAGGTTCATCTGCCGTCCCAGCGCAACCCGACACCACCGCCGACACCGGATGCACGCCCGGCCTGGGCTGCCGAGCCGTTCGAATGCCTGTTGTTCGACGTCGCAGGGCTCACATTGGCCGTGCCGCTGGTTTGCCTGGGGTCGATCTATCCGTTGGCCGGTCACGACCTGACGCCGCTGTTCGGTCAGCCGAACTGGTTTCTGGGGATTCTGCCCAGCCAGGCCGGCAACCTGAAGGTGCTGGACACGGCGCGCTGGATCATGCCGGATCGCTACCGCGACGATTTTCGTCAGGGGCTGCAATACGTGATTTCGGTGCAGGGCTACGAGTGGGGGCTGGCGGTTCATCAAGTCAGCCGTTCGTTGCGTCTGGACCCAAGCGAGATCAAATGGCGCTCCCATCGCGGACAGCGGCCATGGCTGGCGGGCACGGTGATTGAACACATGTGCGCGCTGCTGGATGTTTCCGAGTTGGCCGAGCTGATCGCCAGTGGCGCGGTCAAGCAAATGCACACGATCAAGTAACGTAATCAAACAAACACGGGCCGGCGTACGCAATGCCGGCCGTACAGCGCAACAGGCAAGGGGTTGGGGTTATGAATAAGTCGTCAGCACAGGGTTCCGAAGATCCGATTCTGCAGTGGGTCACCTTCCGCCTGGACAACGAGTCGTACGGCATCAACGTGATGCAGGTTCAGGAAGTGCTGCGTTACACCGAGATCGCGCCGGTCCCGGGTGCGCCGAGCTACGTGCTGGGCATCATCAACCTGCGCGGGAATGTCGTGACCGTGATCGATACCCGTCAGCGCTTCGGTCTGCCGCCGGTTGAAGTCAGCGATAACACGCGTATCGTGATCATCGAGGCCGACAAGCAAGTGGTCGGGATCATGGTCGACAGCGTGGCTGAAGTGGTCTATCTGCGTCAGTCGGAAGTCGAAACCGCGCCAAACGTGGGCAACGACGAGTCGGCCAAATTCATCCAGGGCGTGTGCAACAAGAACGGCGAACTGCTGATCCTCGTCGAACTGGACAAAATGATGTCCGAAGAAGAGTGGTCCGAGCTGGAGAGCATCTGATTGATTCTTGAGGTTGCGGTAATTTTTCTGGCGGTGTTGTGGCTCGCGAGCGTCGCGATGTTCATGGCCCACACCAAACGCCAGCGCACATTGGCCACGCAGCAGCTCGAAGCCGATTCGCTGCGTGACCAACGCATCCGCGAGTTGGCCCGACGCCTGGAAAACTACCAGGGCGGCACGGTCAGAATGGGCGAAGAACTCCATGAGCTGCGCGCCCTCGTCGCGCCGCTGCCGGACAAAATCACCGTCCTCGAACAGCGCGATCCCTCCACCTTGTCCTTCGCCCAGGCGGCTCGCCTGGTCACCATGGGCGCCAGCATCGACGAACTCACCCAATCCTGCGGCCTGACCCAGGCCGAGGCGCAGTTGATGACCAAAGTGCATGGCACCGGGAAGGGGTGAGGGGTATTCGCTGATTTCATGATTTGATCGTGTCCACGCGCCGCGTAGGCATGCCGCCCCCTCAAGCCCTGCGTCAACCGGGACGCAGAGCGTCCGTCACTGCATTGCCACGCAAAGCGTGGGAATGATCAAATTCGCTGCGGCCACCCCATTCAGCTAGACGCACATCCTTGTAGGAGCTGACGAGCCCGAGCGAGGCTGCGATGCGGTACATCTGACACACCGCTATCGGTCGAGCGCGACCCCGGAGCCTTCGGCAGCTCCTACAAATATTTTGTGTTGACCACACATTGCAGGGTAACCACAAACCCGTGGGAGCGGACCTGTCCGCGAAAGGGTCGGTACAGTCGACGTATCTGTAGCGTCTGTTCCTCAGTCTTCGCGGACAGGTCCGCTCCCACGGTTATTCGGTGAGTCGTGACGATGGGCACTTTGGCCGTCTCGCGAACAAGTTCGCTCCTGCAGAGAGCTGTATCGCTCAACGGGGCGTGATATCCCGCTCCACTGGCCCGGCGTCGGGATCGTACCCCACCGGAAATTTGCCTTTGAGCTGCCAGGCAAACGCGATGATTTCGGCGATGGTCAGGTACAGCGCTTCGGGGATGCTGTCGCCCAGTTCCATGCGCGCCAGCAGTTTCACCAGTTCGGCGTTTTCGTAGATCGGGACTCGGTATTCCCGAGCCATGGCCAGGATCGCTTCGGCCAGGGCGTCATCACCTTTGGCGGTCAGCGTTGGGGCTTGCTGGCCGTCGTAGTTGAGCGCGACGACTTGGCGGGGTTGGGCGTTTGGTGTAGTCATCAGGCGTTTTCGTCCACCCAGCGTTGTTCAAGCACGGTGCGTGTGCCTTGGGGCGGGACGCCGGTGTTGCAGGCAAGGTCGCCGACGTTCAGGCCGCAATTCACCAATCTTGCACGTAAGTTGCTCAACTCACTGTCGATCAGCGCGGCGCTGGACGCGCGTTCGGCCCACATCTGGCTCGACAGACTGCCGCCTAAAAGCTGCGCCTGAACCTGCAACGGCCCCAGCGGCTCAAGATCGAAGGCCAGTTCTACGCGCCAGAGTTTTTCTTTCTCTTTCACCTCGCGCTCCTCTTTCGGGGATTCGCGTTCCGGTGTGTCCTCGCGCTGCACTTTTACTTGCAGCGGCACGATGTCGTGGGCGTTGCGCATGGGGATTTCCAACTGCCAGGTCGTGATCTGCGTGCCATCGGCGGCGGTGCGGGTCTGTTCCAGTCCGCCCAACTGATGGCTTTGCAGGCGCGACACCGCCGCCGCCGCCAGTTTGAGCAGGGTTTCCAGGTCGTCCTCGTTTTCAGGATTGCCGAGCAAACGAGCGGGCAGAGGAAAGCTGGTGGGCGTGGTGCGCGCCGCGACCTGGCCGAGCATGCCTAGCGCGCTTCTGACCATGTTCGGCATCGCGCGGGCCAGCGTGTTGGCAGCAGCCGCTGCGTTGTAATTCACATTGTCCGGCAGGCCCGGCAGGATTTGCGAAATCAGCCGCAACAGGTTGGCCTTGGTGTCAGGCACCAGCGTGGGGTTGAGCCCGGCCATCAACCGCGATTCCATGAACAAGCCGCTGCCGTTAAGCGCCTGAGCGACTCCCTTGGGTGTCGTCATCTGCTGCACATCCGGCAAATCGGCCAGCAGTTGATCGATACTCGCTCGCAGCGCCGCGGGCATGTCGCTGGTCTGAGGCAGATTCTGCAATGCCCCCAGCAAACCCTGCAGCGAACCCTGACGGCTCTGCTGGGTAGTCAACTGCTGGGCCAGTGCCAACTGATCGAAACGGTTGGGCAGCGCGACAAAATTCAGCGCCTGGCTGTTCTGCACCTGAGCGCTGAGCAGGCTGCCCGCCCTGAGCGGCTGAGGGCTTTCGATAATCAGGTTGCTGCCGGCCAGCGCACTGTTGAGCAGGGTCACGATCGAACGGTAAGCGCCCGGTTGCCCGGAATCGGCCGGCAGCGGCTGCCCGTTCAACGGGTTAATGAGTTGGGTAGTCAGCACCTTGGCCTGCAGCAATGTACCCACCGGCAACTGCTGGGTGTTGATAGTGGTCAAGCTGTTGGCGACGGACTTTTGCAGGTCCAGCACGCTGATGGTCAACGTGTCTGCCGAACCTTGCGCGACGTTAACGCTGGTGCCGGGGGACAGCGGCAAGGTGCTGGTGACGGGGAAAGTGGTCTGGCGGCCATTGTTCAGCGTCAGCTTGAGCAACAGCTGAAAGTCCTGATCGAGCTGTTTGAGGCTCACAACCTGCGCGTCGGCCGTCTGTCCGGCAGGAAGCAGCCCATCGCGCGGCTGCAGCAATTGCAGCACTTGCGCCGGCGGCACACCGGCGCGCAACAAGGCCGTGGCGGCGGTCACCGGAGAGAGATTGGGAATATCGCCTGTCATCGAATACCGACCTGTGAAAAATTTGCCATCTTGGTGCCCGGAGATGGCATGTATAATCGCGCCGGCCGTCGCCAGCGCAGGCTGTTTAAGCCTGCATCAGTATAGCGGCCGCCTCAATGGCTACTTGAACCGCTCTTCAATACCTGCGTTAAGAAAAGAAGGTCCGCATGCCGATCCCTGTCCTGGAAGCCTCGGCGCTTGCTTGCGAGCGCGACTGGCGAATGCTGTTCGAAAACCTCGAGCTGCGTGTGACAGCGGGCGACATGCTGCAGATCAGCGGCCCTAATGGCAGCGGCAAAACCAGCCTGTTGCGCCTGTTGTCCGGCCTGATGCAGCCCACCTCGGGCTCTGTACTGTTCGACGGCCAGCCGCTGAATCAGCAAAAGTCGCAACTGGCGAACAACCTGTTATGGATCGGCCACGCCGCAGGCATCAAGGATTTGCTTACTCCTGTTGAAAACCTCACTTGGCTGTGCGCGCTGCACACCGGCGCCGCCACTGACGCCATCTGGCAAGCGCTGGATGCCGTGGGGCTGCGGGGCTTTGAAGACGTGCCGTGTCACACCCTGTCGGCAGGGCAGAAGCGTCGGGTGGCGTTGGCGCGGCTTTATTTGCCGGGCCCTGCACTGTGGATTCTCGACGAACCCTTCACCGCCCTCGACAAGCAAGGCGTCGCGCAACTGGAGCAGCATCTGGCTGAACACTGCGAGCAAGGCGGCGCGGTGGTGCTGACCACCCATCACACATTGAGACGCGTACCGGCGCGCTACAAAGATATCGATCTGGGGCAATGGGCCGTATGAGTCATGTGTTTACCCTGCTGATCGCCCGCGAAGCACGCTTGCTGTTTCGCCGTCCCGCCGAGCTGCTCAACCCGCTGGTGTTCTTCGCCATCGTGATCGCCCTGTTCCCCCTGGCGGTCGGCCCCGAAAGCCAATTACTGAAAACCATCTCGCCCGGACTGGTCTGGGTCGCGGCCCTGTTGTCGGTGTTGTTGTCGCTGGATGGGCTGTTTCGCAGTGATTTTGAAGACGGTTCACTTGAACAGTGGGTGCTTTCGTCGCACCCTCTGGCGCTGCTGGTGCTGGCAAAAGTGCTGGCACACTGGGCGTTTTCCGGTCTCGCGCTGGTGTTGCTGGCCCCGGTGCTGGCGCTGATGCTCGGCTTGCCGACTGAATGCCTGCCGGTGCTGTTGCTCTCGTTGCTGCTGGGCACGCCCGTGCTCAGCCTGCTCGGCGCAGTCGGCGCAGCGCTTACCGTTGGGCTCAAGCGCGGCGGTTTGCTGCTGGCGCTGTTGATTCTGCCGCTGTACATCCCGGTGCTGATTCTGGGCAGCGGCGCGTTGCAGGCCGCCCTTCAAGGCATGCCCGCGACCGGTTATCTGCTTTGGCTTGGCAGCCTGACAGCACTGGCGATAACCCTGACACCTTTTGCAATTGCCGCTGGCCTGAAGATCAGCGTCGGCGAATAATCGGGTTTTGACTGAGCGGACAACTTTCTGCTCGTCGCCCTAAAAAGCTTCAGCCAAAAGAAGCGCTTTCAACGAACACCGTGATCAAAGGCAGCGTGATGAACACAAGCGCCAAAGCTAAAAACGGCATCAGTTGGGCCTGGTTTCACAAGCTGGGCTCACCCAAATGGTTCTACGGCATCAGCGGCCTTCTGTTGCCGTGGCTGAGCATTGCCGCCGCGTTGCTGATTGGCATTGGCGTGGTCTGGGGCCTGGCCTTCGCGCCACCGGACTACCAGCAAGGCAACAGCTTTCGCATCATTTATATCCACGTGCCATCGGCCATGCTGGCGCAATCCTGCTACGTGATGCTGGCGGTGTGCGGTGTGGTCGGTCTGGTCTGGAAGATGAAGATGGCCGATGTCGCGCTGCAATGCGCAGCCCCCATCGGTGCCTGGATGACTGCCGTCGCGCTGGTGACTGGCGCAATCTGGGGCAAGCCGACCTGGGGCTCATGGTGGGTGTGGGATGCGCGACTCACATCGATGCTGATCTTGCTGTTTCTGTACTTCGGGCTGATCGCGCTGGGCAATGCGATCACCAACCGCGACAGCGCGGCCAAGGCCTGCGCGGTGCTGGCGATTGTGGGCGTGATCAATATCCCGATCATCAAATACTCGGTGGAGTGGTGGAGCACGCTGCACCAGGGCGCGACCTTCAGCCTGACTGAAAAACCGGCGATGCCCGCAGAAATGTGGCTGCCGCTGCTGTTTACGGTGCTGGGTTTCTACTGCTTCTTTGGCGCCGTGCTGTTGCTGCGCATGCGCCTGGAAGTGCTCAAGCGCGAAGCCCGCGCCAGTTGGGTCAAGGATGAGGTCCTGAAAAGCCTGAAAGGACGCGCCTCATGAGTTTCGATTCCTTCGGCGATTTCCTCGCCATGGGCAAGCACGGTCTGTTCGTCTGGAGTGCTTACGGCATCTGTCTGGCCGTGCTGGTCATCAATGTGGCGTTGCCATTAATGGCGCGTCGGCGTTACCTGCAACAAGAGGCGCGTCGTTTGCGCCGGGAGAGCTCCAAGTGAATCCGCTGCGCAAAAAGCGACTGTTGATCATCGTCGCGATTCTCGTCGGTGTCGGCATCGCCGTGACCCTGGCCCTCAGCGCCCTGCAGGAAAACATCAACCTGTTTTACACCCCGACCCAGATCGCCAGCGGCGAAGCCCCCCACGACACGCGGATTCGCGCCGGTGGCATGGTCGAGAAGGGCTCGCTGGAACGTTCCGGCGACTCGCTGGACGTCAAATTCGTGGTCACCGATTTCAACAAATCGGTGACCATCACTTACCGTGGCATCCTTCCGGACCTGTTCCGCGAAGGGCAGGGCATCGTCGCCCTCGGCAAGCTCAACGCGGATGGCGTAGTCGTTGCCGATGAAGTGCTGGCCAAGCACGACGAAAAATACATGCCGCCTGAAGTCACCAAAGCCTTGAAAGACAGCGGCCAACCGGCGCCGGGTTCGTCTTCCATGCCAGCCAAACAGGGTTAAACACCATGATTCCTGAACTCGGCCATCTGGCCATGATTCTGGCGCTGTGCTTCGCCATCGTGCAGGCCGTCGTGCCTCTGATCGGCGCCTGGCGCGGCGACCGTTTGTGGATGAGTCTGGCGCAACCGGCGGCGTGGGGGCAGTTTGCGTTCCTGCTGTTCTCGTTCGGCTGCCTGACTTACTCGTTCATGGTCGACGATTTTTCCGTGGCCTACATCGCCGAAAACTCCAACAGCGCGTTGCCTTGGTACTACAAGTTCAGCGCGGTGTGGGGCGCGCACGAAGGTTCGCTGTTGCTGTGGGCGCTGATTCTCGGCGGCTGGACCTTTGCCGTGTCGATCTTTTCCCGGCAATTGCCGCAGGTGATGCTGGCGCGTGTACTGGCCGTGATGGGCATGATCAGCATCGGATTTCTGCTGTTTCTGATCCTTACCTCCAACCCGTTCAATCGCATCCTGCCGCAGATCCCGCAGAACGGCCGTGACCTCAATCCATTGCTGCAGGACATCGGCCTGATCGTCCACCCGCCGATGTTGTACATGGGCTACGTCGGGTTTTCGGTGGCGTTCGCGTTCGCTATCGCCGCGTTGCTGGGTGGTCGCCTTGATGCTGCGTGGGCACGCTGGTCACGGCCGTGGACGATTGTTGCCTGGGCGTTCCTGGGTATCGGCATCACGTTGGGTTCATGGTGGGCGTATTACGAACTCGGCTGGGGCGGCTGGTGGTTCTGGGATCCGGTGGAAAACGCCTCCTTCATGCCTTGGCTGGTCGGCACAGCGCTGATCCATTCGCTGGCCGTGACCGAAAAGCGCGGCGTGTTCAAAAGCTGGACCGTGCTGCTGGCGATTGCGGCGTTTTCCCTGAGCCTGCTGGGAACCTTCCTTGTGCGCTCGGGCGTGCTGACGTCGGTGCATGCGTTCGCGTCCGACCCGGCGCGCGGCGTTTTCATTCTGATCTTCTTGTTGATGGTGGTCGGCGGTTCGCTGACGCTGTTCGCCGTCCGCGCGCCCGTGGTGAAAAGCCACGTCGGATTTGGCCTGTGGTCGCGGGAAACGCTGCTGCTGGGCAACAATCTGGTGTTGGTGGTCGCAGCGTCGATGATCCTGCTCGGCACGCTCTACCCGCTGGCGGTCGATGCGTTGAGCGGGGCGAAGATGTCGGTGGGGCCTCCTTATTTCAATGCGTTGTTCGTGCCGTTGATGGGGCTGTTGATGGCCGTTATGGCCGTGGGCGTGCTGGTGCGCTGGAAAGACACGCCGGTCAAATGGCTGCTGGGCATGCTCGCGCCGGTACTGGTTGGCAGTGCGGTGCTGGGCACCGTCGCTGCCTTTGCCATGAGCGATTTCCATTGGGCGGTGCTGGCGGTGTTCATGCTCGCCGCCTGGGTCTTGCTGGCCGGTGTGCGTGACTTGTTGGACAAGACTCGCCACAAGGGCCTGATCAAAGGCGCACGCTCGCTGACCCGAAGCTACTGGGGCATGCAGTTGGCGCACATCGGCATTGCGGTACTGGCGCTGGGTGTCGTGCTGTCGAGCCAGAACAGCTCCGAGCGCGACCTGCGCCTAGCCCCCGGCGAATCCATGGAACTGGGCGGTTACATGTTCGTCTTCGAGGGCGCCCAGCATTATCAGGGTCCGAACTTCACGTCTGATCGCGGGACGATCCGCGTGCTGGAAGACGGCAAGGAAGTCACCGTGTTGCACCCGGAAAAACGCCTGTACACCGTGCAGCAGTCGATGATGACCGAGGCCGGGATCGACGGCGGCTTTACTCGGGATTTGTATGTTGCCCTGGGTGAGCCGCTGGACAACGGCGCGTGGGCGGTGCGGGTGCACGTCAAACCGTTCGTGCGCTGGATCTGGTTCGGCGGGCTGATTACTGCGTTGGGCGGTTTGCTGGCAGCGCTGGACAAACGTTATCGGGTCAAAGTGCGTAGCAAAGTCCGTGACGCGCTGGGCATGTCGGGAGCGGCGGTATGAAGCGTTGGATGTTGTTGATTCCGCTGGTCCTGTTTCTGGGCATGGCGGCGTTTCTTTATCGCGGGCTGTACCTGGACCCGACCGAGCTGCCGTCGGCGCTGATCGACAAGCCGTTCCCGGAGTTTTCGCTGCCAGCGGTGCAGAGCGATAAGGTCATCACCCGCGCGGATCTGTTGGGCAAACCGGCGCTGGTGAATGTTTGGGGCACCTGGTGCATTGCCTGTCGCGTGGAGCATCCGGTGCTCAACAAGCTGGCGCAGCAGGGCGTGGTGATTGTCGGGATCAACTACAAGGACGTCAACGCTGACGCCCGGAAGTGGCTGAGTGAATTCCACGACCCGTACCAGATGAATATCCGTGACGAAGCCGGCAGCCTGGGCCTGAACCTTGGGGTGTACGGCGCGCCGGAGACTTTCCTGATCGACAGCAAGGGCATCATTCGCTACAAGCACGTCGGCGTGATCGACGAGACCGTCTGGCGCGACAAACTGGCCGGGCAGTATCAGGGTCTGGTTGATGAGGCCAAGCGATGAGGCGGGTGCTGCCATTTAAGAACCGTGGGAGCGGACCTGTCCGCGAAGAGGCCCGTGAGCCCAAAACATCTTTGGGGGCCGGCGGATGGCATTCGCGGACAGGTCCGCTCCCACGGATATATCGCGTCGTACTTGCGGGACTGTTTGCATTGGCCTGCGCGGGCACCGCCCAAGCAGCCATCGACGCCTACACCTTCAAAAACGAAGCCGAGCGCGCGCGATACAGCGAACTCACCAAAGAGCTGCGCTGCCCCAAATGTCAGAACCAGGACATCGCCGACTCCAATGCACCCATCGCCGCCGATCTGCGCAAGGAGATCTACCGCATGCTCGGTGAAGGCCAGAGCAATCAGCAGATCATCGATTTCATGGTCAACCGCTATGGCGAGTTCGTGCGCTACAAGCCCGAATTGACGGCGCGCACCTGGCTGCTGTGGTTCGGTCCTGCCGGGTTGCTGTTGGGCGGTGTGGTGGTGATCGGCGTGATGGTCGGTCGCCGCCGAGCCAAGCGTACTACTGAGACCGATGAGCTTTCCGACGAGGAGCGTCAGCGCCTCGCCCACCTGTTGGATAAAAACCACGAATGATTGATTTCTGGCTAGTCGCTGGCCTGCTGTTGCTGGTCGCTTTGGGTTTTCTGCTGATTCCCGTCCTGCGTGGTCGTCGCCTGCAAAGCGAAGAAGACCGCACCGCCCTCAACGTCGCGCTCTATCAGGAACGCCTGGCTGAGCTGCAAGGCCAGCAGGAGGAGGGCGTGTTGTCCGGCGCGCAAATGGACACCGGTCGCGCCGAAGCTGCCCGTGAACTGCTCTCGGACACCGAAGGCGTCGGCCCTGAACGTGTTTCGCGGCTGGGCAAACCGCTGCCGCTGCTGGCCGCTTTGTTGGTGCCGGTGTTGGGGTTTGCGCTGTATATGCATTTCGGCGCCAGCGACAAGGTTGAGCTGACGCGTGAGTTTTCCCAGCCACCGGGCTCGCTGGTGGAAATGACCAGCCGTCTTGAGCGTGCGGTCAAGGCGCAGCCGGATTCAGCCGAAGGGCTGTATTTCCTGGCGCGGACCTACATGGCGCAGGATCGCCCGGCCGATGCTGCCGCGATGTTCGAGCGCGCGGTAAATCTTGCCGGACGTGAGCCCGAGCTGCTGGGGCAGTGGGCGCAGGCGCTGTATTTTGCCGGGAACAAGCATTGGTCGCCGCAGATTCAGGCGTTGTCCGATGAGGCGTTGAAGCTTGATCCGAAGGAAGTGACCAGCCTTGGGCTCAAGGGCATTGCGGCGTTCGAGGGCCAGCGTTATCAGGAGGCGGTGGATTACTGGAAGCGATTGCTGGCGGTGCTGCCAGCGGATGATCCCTCACGCTCGGCGCTTGAGGGCGGTATCGCCCGGGCGGCGGACAAGGTCGTGGCGAACGGTGGCAAGCTGACCGAAACGCCGGTCGTTGCAGCCAAAAGCGCGTCGCTCAAAGTGCGGGTGACGCTCTCGGACGCGCTCAAGGCCAACGTGCTGCCGACCGACACAGTGTTCGTGTTCGCGCGCGCGGTATCGGGGCCGCCTGCGCCGTTGGCGGTCAAGCGGGTGACCGTGGCTGATCTGCCGGTGGATGTGGAGCTGAGCGATGCTGACGCAATGATGCCGCAGCTGAAACTGTCCAACTTTCCCGAAGTCCAACTCGTTGCCCGGGTGTCCCGCGCAGGCCAGCCCACCGCCGGTGAGTGGATCGGTCGCAGTCAGCCGCTGCCCAGCAATGTGACTGCCGCTCAGGCTTTGACCATCGACAGCCCCGATAAGTAGCCCTGATCCGAGAGAGTTTTCGCTTATGTATCGTGTCGCCCGTTTTGCCTTGTTGAGTGTGGTGGTGGCGCTGAGCGCTGCCTGTGCGGTCCAGCGTCCCGGCCCGCAGAGTTCCGAGCCGATCCAGACCATTCCTGGCGGCCCGTCGCCGACCCCGCAACCGGGGACGCCGCGCACCAAGCCACAGCCTTCTGCGCCCAAGCCTGCGCCGAAAACCTCCTCGCACTTCGCGCCACCGCCCGGCGGCAACAGCCATTGGGATGCAAGCCTGGGCGTTCATGTGCTGGACAACGTGCCAAACACCTTCTACCGCCAGCGCACCTACTACCGCTGGAACAACGGCTGGACCTGGGCCACCTCGCCCAGCGGCCCATGGCAGGAAACCGACTCCAGCGGCGTGCCACCGGGGCTGAGCAAACAGTTCGGCAATTAACGACTTCTTGTAGGAACTGTCGAGCACCGCAAGGCTGCGATGGCGGTGTACCAGGTGTACCGGATCGCAGCCTTCGGCAGCTCCTACAGTTCCAGCGTCGGACGCAAAACCCGTGGGAGCGGACTTGTCCGCGAAGGCGTTTGTCCAGGCGCTGGAGATGTATCGTTTGTTCTGGCCTCTTCGCGGACAGGTCCGCTCCCACAGGTTCGGTGTCGTGGCAGAACAACAAAAAACGGCGACCTCTTCAGGTCGCCGTTTTGTTTAGCCGGGCCGATTACTTGGCCGGGTAAATCTGATCGAACACCCCGCCATCATTGAAATGGGTCTTCTGCACGGTTCGCCAGTCGCCGAAGGTTTTCTCCACCGAGAGGAAGTCGACTTTCGGGAAGCGGTCCGTGTACTTCGCCAGTACTGCCGGATCGCGGGGGCGCAGGTAGTTGGCGGCGGCGATTTCCTGGCCTTCTGGTGACCACAGGTATTTCAGATAGTCCTCGGCCAGTGCGCGGGAGCCTTTCTTGTCGACCACTTTATCGACAACGCTCACCGGCGGTTCTGCTTCGGCGGAGACGCTCGGGTAGACCACTTCGAATTGATCGCGACCAAACTCGCGAGCGATCATTTCGGCTTCGTTCTCGAAGGTGATCAGCACGTCGCCGATCTGGTTGGTCATAAACGTGGTGGTCGCGCCACGGCCGCCGGTGTCCAGCACTGGTACATGGGCGAACAATTGACCGACAAACTTCTTGGCTGCCGCTTCGTCGCCGCCGTTCTTGAGCGTGTAACCCCACGCCGACAGGTAGGTGTAGCGACCGTTGCCCGACGTTTTCGGGTTAGGCACGATCACTTCCACGCCGTCCTTGATCAGGTCGTTCCAGTCCTTCAAGGCTTTGGGATTGCCCTTGCGCACGATGAACACCGTGGCCGAGGTGAACGGCGCGCTGTTATTGGGCAGGCGCGTCACCCAGTTGTTCGGCACCAGTTGGCCATTGTCGGCCAGGGCGTTGATGTCGGTGGCCATGTTCATGGTGATCACGTCAGCCGGCAGGCCGTCGATGACCGAACGCGCCTGTTTGCTCGACCCGCCAAAAGACATCTGCACCGCGACCTTTTCCTGATGTTCGGCTTCCCAATGCTTCTGGAACGCGGCGTTGTAGTCCTTGTAGAAGTCGCGCATCACGTCGTAGGAGACGTTGAGCAAAGTGGGCGCGGCCTGAGCGGCGCTGCCAAAAGCCAGTCCTGCGGCGAGCAGAGAAGCGGCGAAAAGTTTGTTCACTGCGAATTCCTTTTGGTGGTCGGCGTGTTGTTGTTATGAGTACGGGATGGCGAATTGCCCGCGACTATAACCAAAGTTCATCAGGCGTTTAAAGACTAAAAACTCATGTGCTTATGTCGGGTTTGCCATGCTCACCGGCCGCGATGCTATCGACCTTGGGGAACAGCGCATTGCCGCATCGCGAGCAAAACGCAGCGGCCGGTTCGTGGCTGTCTTTAGCGCACACCGGGCAATCGTGTTGCTGCTGTTTGCCGCGCATAGCGTTGGACAGTTCGGCGGTGAAGATCCCGGTCGGCACCGCGATGATCGAATAACCCATGATCATCACCAAAGAGGACAGAATCTGCCCCAGCGGCGTCTTGGGCACGATGTCGCCAAAGCCTACGGTGGTCAGCGTGACAATCGCCCAGTAGATGCCCTTGGGAATACTGGTGAAACCATGCTCCGGGCCTTCGATGACATACATCAGGGTGCCGAACACGGTCACAAGCGTGGAAACGGTGAGCAGAAACACCGTGATTTTCTGCCGGCTGCCGCGTAGGGCTGATAGCAGGTAATTGGCCTGCTTGAGATACGGGCTGAGCTTGAGCACGCGGAAAATCCGCAGCATCCGCACCACCCGCACGATCAACAGGTACTGCGCATCGGCGTAATAGATCGCCAGCACGCCGGGCAAAATCGCCAGCAAGTCGATGAGCCCATAAAAGCTGAAGGCGTATTTGAGGGGTTTTTCCGAGGCATACAAACGCGCCATATATTCAAGCGCGAAGATGGCGGTGAAGAACAACTCCAGGTAACTGAAGAACATGCCGAAGTCGCGATGGACCGATTCGATGCTGTCGATGACCACTGTGAACAGGCTGCAGAAAATGGTCACCAGCAGGATTTTGTCGAAGCGCCTGCCCGCCGTGGTGTCGCTTTGAAAGACGATGATGCGTAAGCGTTCGCGCCAGGTTGTGTTGCTGTCCATGGGGATTTCCGATTGGTAGATCGGGTGAGCCTAGGAGCATTCGGTTCAGGAGCGCAACCGGTGATCGATTGCCGACTGGCGCAACAGCCGGCTGCTGGCCTGCACCAGCCAGCAGGCGAGGATGAACGGCGCGGTGAGTGTCGCCACCCCGAGCCCGGAAAACCCCGGTTGCAAGAGGATCGCCAGCATCACGGCAATCGCCGGCAGCCACGGTTTATAGCGTTTGTCACCGAACGCCAGCGCCGCCAGTGCGGGGTTGTAACCGGCAAGCCCGAGCAGCGCTGCACTGGTTTCGTGCTGCCACACGGCGAACGCAATACCGGTGATGCAGCCCAGCGTTGCCCACAGTGCAGCGGTCCGATTGGCGAACAGCAAGCCTGCGCCAATCAATACGCCGGCCAGCGGGTGATCCAGCAGAAACACCTGCCCCAGGCCTTGGGGAAGGGCGTGCAACAGATCGGTGCTTGCGGCAGTTGTGGGGGTCGACAGCGGGTCGGCAAACATCAGCAGCAGCCAGCTCAACAGCACGAAGGGCGCGGTGTAGGCCTTGAGGCATGTGGCGCGCGGGGTGCGTTGCAGCCAGGCGTGCATCAGCATTGCGCTCAAACCGCCGCAGGCCATGACCAGTAACGGCAACATCGGCGACCACGGCAGGCGATAGCTGATCAGCAGCCCCAGCAGTACGCCGTTGTAACTGTAAAGCCCGGCCTGGCGTTCGGCTTTGGGGTATCCCCGTCGCTGAGCCGTGAGCAGCCCGGCGACCGCGCCCAACAACGCACCGCCTAGCAGCGAAGGTGCGGTGATCAGAATCGCCATCACGCAGAACACGCCGCACACCGGGCTGCGTTGCAGGAGGACTTGGCTGAAGCCGTTTAGCAGACATTCCGCCCAGTCTGGGCAGTGGGAGGCGGGCAGTGATTTCATATTATGTATTCAATAATTGTTGTTATTGTATACATAGTGGCGAAAGTTAAAGGTGTGTCAAGTCGCCTGATCAATCGCGCCTGACTCCATCTCCTCCAGGAGCTGCCGAGCCCGTGTGAGGCTGTGATCGCGGTGTGTCAGACACACCACATCGCAGCCTCGCGCTGCTCGTCAGCTCCTACAGGTTTTGTGTTTGTCCTGAGTTTCGGTAGCGGTCAAGATTCTGTTGGAGCGAGGCTTGCCCGCGAAGCTGACAACGGGGTCTGCCTGACACACCGCATTCGCAGCTTCGCGGGCAAGTCGGATTGCCGCCCACTCGCTCCAACAGGGATTCAGGGAGTTGCATTTACACGCGAAACTGGCGCAGCAACCCGTTCAACTGCTCACTCAGCCCTTTGAGATGAACGCTCGCCGCCGTGGACTGCTCAGCCGCCAGCGCGGTGCTTTGCGACAGTTGCGCGGCTTGGGTGACGTTCTGGTTGATGTCCTCGACGACATGGGATTGCTGCAAGGTCGCGCTGGCAATCGAGGCGTTCAGGCCATTGAGATTGCGCAGCGCCTGGCTGATGGACGTCAGGCTCTTGCCCGCCAGATGCGCCTGTTCGATGGTCAGTTGCGAGGCGCGGCTGCTGTCGCCGATCACCTTCACGGCGGCGTCGGAATGGGTCTGCAAGCGCTCGATCATCGCCTGAATCTCGGCGGTGGACTTTTGCGTGCGCTGTGCCAATAACCGCACCTCGTCTGCCACGACCGCAAATCCTCGTCCCTGATCACCCGCTCGTGCGGCCTCGATGGCAGCGTTCAACGCCAATAGATTCGTCTGTTCGGCAATCGAACTGATTACCTCCAGCACACCGCCGATCTGCGTGGTCTCGCTGGACAGTGTGCGAATGACGTCTACCGCCTGATTGATGGTGCCCGACAGGTGATCGATCTGCTTGAGGCTGCTGTCGATGTTGGCCTGACCCTGTTGCGCCTGGGACTCGGCGTCGCGCATCTCGCTGGCCGCGTGCTCGGCATTCTTGGCGACATCCTGCACGCCATAAGTCACCTCGTTGACTGCGGTTGCCACCAGCTCCATTTGTTGGGATTGCTGCTGACTGCGTGTCTGGGCCTGATCGGCATTGCTGCCCAGATCTGTCGACGCCTGGCCCAGCCCGACCGCCGAAACCTGCAACTGCGTGATCACCCCGCGAAGCTTGGCGGTGAAGGCATTGAAGTGCCGGGCCAGTTGCGTGACCTCGTCATTGCCTTCGGTTTGCAGGCTGCGGGTCAGGTCGCTTTCGCCACTGGCAATGTTGGCCATCGCCTCCACTGTTGCATTGAGCGGTCGGACGATGCTGCGGGCAATCAGGATCACCAGCAACGCCATGATCAGGACGATGCCCAGGCTGATGGAAGCAGCCTTGATGACCTGCTGCTGGAATTCCGCCTGCACGTCATCCACATAAACGCCCGAACCGATGATCCAGCCCCACGGCGCGAACAGCGAGATGTACGAGGTCTTCGCGACCGCATCAGTGGCGCCGGGCTTGGGCCAGCGGTAATTGACGATGCCGGCGCCCTTGGCTTTGGCCAGGGTGACCATTTCGTTGAATACTTGAAAGCCGTCGGGGTCCTTGATGGCGGACAAATCCTGACCCACCAGCTTGGGGTTGGCCGGGTGCATGATCATCACCGGGCGCAGGTCGTTGATCCAGAAATAGTCAGTCTGGTTGTAGCGCAGGCCGCGCAGGGCATCCATCGCCTGCTTCTGCGCTTGCTCGGTGCTCAACGTGCCGGCAGTCTCCAGCCCGTGGTAATAATCCAGCAAGCCGCTGGCGGTCTGGACGACGTGCATGGTCTTCAGTGCCTTGGCGGCGTACAGGTCGTCATGCACTTGTTTGAGCATGGCCACGGCCAAGGTAAAGAGCATCAGCACAGCGACGATAAGGATCAGCCATAGCCGCCGACTGATCGAAAGATTGCGCATATTCATAACCGTCACTCCGTCTGTTTTCTTGTTGTTCTGCCCTGGGTGCGCACGATTGCTCGTCAGCCGCTTCAAACCGCTGCGCCTGTTCGCTCAGTCCTCTACAGGCTCTCGGCTATAGATGAATAAACCTGAGGTCCAGGCTTGGGTTTTCTTGCGAATTCCCCGGCAATGGCAGAATCGGCCTACAACCGGAGGAAGAGCAGAGCCTGAAATACCGAGGTATGGCGAAAGGCTTACACGAAGACGAGAGGTTCGCTCTATGGCGCACACCGGCAAACCGGTAGATTTGGATCCATCAACTGCAGTGAAGGAAACGCCGCAGGATCAAGGACGATCGACCATGGCCCGGAGGGCTGCCGACAGGATGTTGGAATGGTCTTGGAAAAACCCGCTTCGGCGGGTTTTTTGTTGCCTGCAAAAAGCCGCTCACTCAAACGAATGGATGCCTTCAAACAGGCTATCCATCGCGCTGTCACCCGCCTTTCGACCGAATGTTGACGGGAAATTGAATTTCCTGACTTTCTGCTGCTCACAGTACGGACACAACCCGCGTCCAGGACAGGGCCGGCCGGGCAGGTATGGGAAGAATTTATTGTGGATGCGACGTCAATGGCAACATTAGAGCAGAACAAAGGACTCATTCTGGTGGTCGAGGACGAGTCGATCATTCGCGATTTCGTGTGTGAAATTCTCGGGGATGAGGGTTTTAGCACTTACGCATTGGAAAGTGCGGACGCCGCTGAGAAGTACCTCGACGAGCATGCAGCCGAAGTTTCTCTGTTACTGACGGATATCCTGATGCCGGGCGCCATCAACGGCGCAGACCTGGCGAACCTGTCAGGCAACAAATGGCCGCAGATTCCGATCCTGATCATGTCCGGCCATGAAACCCCCGAGAGTTCCGGCGTCGTTCACGAAGTCACGTTTATTCGCAAACCGTGGAGTTTTGGCCAGTTGCTAGATGGCGTCGACAAAGCCCTGCAGATGCAAAAAACCAGTTGAACCGTCGGGTGTCGCCCATTGGCCTGACAGTTACTTATCAGGCTCGCACCCTTTAAGCACCAAACGAATGATCGTCTCGGCAGCCGCTTCGTAATCGCTGTCGTCGAGCTTCGCTTTGCCGGTGACGGTCGAGATCTGCCAATCGAAATCAGCGTAGGTCTGGGTCGCGGCCCAGATGCTGAACATCAAATGGTGCGGATCGATGGGCGCGATCAAACCGCTGTCGATCCAGCCCTGAATGCATTCGATGTTGTGCCTTGCCTGCCCATTGAGTTGTTCCACCTGATCGGTCGTCAGGTGCGGCGCGCCGTGCATGATTTCGCTGGCGAAGACTTTCGAGGCGAACGGCAGATCCCGTGAAATGCGAATCTTTGATCGGATATAGCCACTGAGCACTTGCGCCGGCACGCCTTCGCGATTGAAAGGCGTCGAAGCCTGAAGAATGGGCTCGATGATGCTTTCCAAGACCTCGCGGTAGAGGTTTTCCTTGGATTTGAAGTAGTAATAAACGTTGGGCTTGGGCACACCGGCCTTGGCGGCGATGTCGCTGGTCTTGCTGGCGGCGAAACCCTTGTCGGCGAATTCTTCACTGGCCGCGCGCAGGATCAGTTCTTTGTTGCGCTCGCGAATGCTGCTCATAGACCGGATCGTTCCTTGCCTGTACGGCGGTCGCGCATGGTAGCACCGACCTCGCGGCAGGCTCAAGATTGGTGCATGGGCAGACCGGCAGCGTTGCAGGCGCTATGCTGGCGCCTATTCACTTGAGGAAACAAACCCATGGCGGGAAGCAGTTTGCTGGTATTGATCGACGACATCGCCACCGTGCTGGACGACGTCGCGCTCATGACCAAAATGGCAGCCAAGAAGACTGCTGGCGTGTTGGGCGATGACCTGGCGCTCAATGCCCAGCAAGTCTCCGGTGTGCGAGCCGAGCGCGAATTGCCGGTAGTGTGGGCCGTTGCCAAAGGCTCGTTTCTCAACAAATTGATTCTGGTGCCGGCTGCGCTTGCGATCAGCGCGTTCATTCCCTGGGCGGTCACGCCACTGTTGATGATCGGCGGCGCCTATCTGTGCTTCGAGGGCTTTGAAAAGCTTGCGCACAAATACCTGCACAGCCGGGCTGAAGATGAGGCCGGCCACGCCAGATTGACCGAGGCCGTTGCAGATCCCGCGACGGACCTGGTGGCTTTCGAGAAGGACAAGATCAAAGGCGCTGTGCGCACGGACTTCATCCTTTCGGCAGAGATCATCGCCATCACTCTGGGCACCGTGGCCGACGCGCCGTTGATGCAGCAAGTGATCGTGCTTTCCGGCATCGCCATCGTCATGACCATCGGCGTTTACGGGCTGGTGGGCGTGATCGTCAAGCTCGACGATGGCGGTCTGTATCTCAGCGAACTCAAAGGTGACAGCGCGGTACGTCGCGGGCAGCGGGCGTTCGGACGTGGCGTGCTTATTGCTGCGCCATACATGATGAAAAGCCTGTCGGTGATCGGTACCGCAGCGATGTTTCTGGTAGGCGGCGGCATTCTGACCCACGGCGTTCCAGCGCTGCATCACTGGATCGAGCAGGTGACGCTCGCGACTGCGGGGGCGATTGGGGGTTTCTCGGTGGTTATCCCGACATTGCTCAACGCGGTGGCGGGCATTATTGCCGGTGCTGTGGTATTGCTGGCCGTCTCGGTCATCGGCAAAATCTGGCGCGGTATCAAAGCCTGACCCTGTAACGCGAGGATTGGACATCAATGACGAGTAACAGCCCTTTGTTTTCCAGTGTGGTTGCCTATGCTCAGCATTGTGAGCGGCAGTTGGTGGAAATCCTGCATCGCCGGCCTACCCTGGATCGGCAGCAGGTGATGACGTGGGTTGATGAGCAAAGCCACGCCATGAAAGACCGCGACCCCCTGGATTTGCTGCGCTCGATCAATGCCAAAGTCAGGGCCGGCAAGCCGATGCCGTGGGAGGGGGATTAGCCTGCCTGCTTAAGGGAAACTCAGTACATGTGGGAGCGGACCTGTCCGCGAAGACGTCAGCTCAGGCAATGAAAATGTGTGGGGTGTACTGGCCTCTTCGCGGACAGGTCCGCTCCCACGGAATCTGCGCAACCTTGGCTGCGGTGCATTGATCCGAGACTCCGGGGTCGCGCTCGACCGATGAGGTGTACCTGACACACTGCTCTATTCAAGGAGAGAAAACCCAATGCACGGATACGGAATGCTCGGCGATCTGCTGCATCTGGCCCTGTATCTGATAATCATCGCGCTATGGATTTATTTCTGGCTGCTCTGCATGTTCAGTGCAGATGTCTCGTTGAAACGCTTTCTCGGCGCGCACGCGCAACTGATCTGCGCCTTGGGTATTCCCGCGGTGGCTGCAGGTCTGGTGGGCGCGGCGATTGTGTACTACGGCGTGAATTCGGTGGTCTGGGTACTTTCGGTCACCGGCATTGCCTTGCCACTGCTAGGCCTGCTGGTGCTGCGGCGGACCCGACGTCGCCGGTACTACTTCGACGGGCGCCCATAATTGCCTCGAGCACCTGATTCGTCGGGCAGCGCAGTCACCGGTACAGGTGCTGCGCCGTGCAGTGATCAGAAGAACACTTTCACCAGCAAACTTGCCGTGTTCTGGTCAGTGTCGAAGTAACGGGTGTCGTTGATCCCGTACTTGTTGCTCCAGTAGTCATATTCAATACCCACATACAACTGGCGTTCCGGCAGATTGATCGCCTTGCCCAAGTCGTATTTGATCTGCGGGTTGAAGTGCAGGTTGGAGTGGTAATCGCCATGTTTGGCCGAGGATTTGTTGTCCACCACCCAATCCATGAATCCGTCGATCAGAATGTCCGATTTGCCCACGGGGATGGTGTACGACCAGACCGGGGTGATCTGCCAGGTTCCATTGCCTGCGCGCTGACCGTCGTGATAACGCTTGTAGAAGTTAAGCTGGAAGTAATCGAAGCCTGGAAGATTAAGATCGAACCCCGGCCCGATCAGGTAAGACTCTACGTCGCCTTCTCCAAACTCGTAAGTGGTCGCCAGCAACACGTCCTTGATCGGACCGAGTTCGAACTTGCGGTCGAAAATCTTGCCCAGCGACAGGCGAGGTGAGAACTCCCCGTAGGTACTTGCGTTGCCGACGCCCGCATCTTTTTTACCGTTGTAACTGATGTAGTCGACAAACAGAAAGTTGTCGCCGTACTTCCAGCCGTCGGCATGTTCGAAAGTAAAGGTCTGCTGTGTCTCCGGGTTGACTTCAAAGTTCTTGCCGTAGAGATACGTCAGGCTGTTGCTTTGCCATTGCAATAAGTCGGCAGCCATTGTCGGACCGGCTGCCAGCACACTGCCGGCGACCATCAGGCTGGAAAATGTACGGTTCATGCGGTGCTCCCTTGGTTGAAATGAGTTGTTTTTTCTGTGGTTGGCGTTCTGTTCCGACGCCTTGTTTGGGGCTGATATTTCTGTCTAATCGGTCAGCTTTGTTTGCATAGCAAGAGCTACGCCAATACCTTGAAAAAAGACGAAAAAGCTCTGTCGCCCACTGTAAGAAGGGACGATTCAACGGATTTTTCGAATTATTGCGGCGAGCGTTATGCGAATCGGTTAGTTGTCTGGGCAGTCAACATATTCCACCTCGTAAAAATGCCCCGGTTTCGAGCGGCGGCGGAGAATACCGGCGCGCAACGAAGTCCTCAAGTGCTCTGCGACAGAGCACGGGTGACAAAACAGGGCAATGCGACCGAGCAGTCGCTCAGTGATTGTGGGCGGGCCCGGCCATCGCTGTGCGTTCAGCGCCGCCGAGCACGTTGAACAACAGATTCAACAGCACGGCGCTGAGGGTCGCCATGGCAATGCCGCTGTGGGTAATCGGGCCCATCCACAACGGCAAGTGGCTGAAGAATTCCGGTCGAACCACCGGGATCAGCCCCATGCCGATGCTCACTGCGACCAGCAACTGGTTACGGCGATCGCCGATGTCGGCTTCTTGCAGGATCTTGATCCCGGTCGCTGCGACCATGCCGAACATCGCGATGGCCGCGCCGCCCAATACCGCTGGCGGTATCGAGGCCACCAGGAACGCGGCTTTGGGCAGCAAGCTCAGCACGATCAGAAAGCCCCCCGCCACAATTGTCACCGAGCGGCAACGCACGCCGGTCATCTGCACCAGGCCGATGTTCTGAGCGAAGGAGGAGTGGGTGAAGGTGTTGAGGAAGCCTGCAAGAAACGAAGCGGCCGCATCGCACAACAAGCCACGGCGCAGCATGCCGGGTGTGACTTCGCGGTCGGTGATCTTGCCCAGCGCCAGAAACATCCCGGTGGACTCGACGAAGATGATCACCACCACCAGACACATCGACAGGATCGGCGCCAGGTGAAACTGCGGCATGCCAAAGTGCAGCGGCGTGACCACTTTGATCCAGTCAGCTTGAGCCAGACCGCTGAGGTCGACCATGCCGATCAGGCCCGAGAGGACGTAGCCCAAGCCCATGCCGATCAGCACCGAAATGTTGACCCAGAAACCGCGCATGAAGCGGTTGATCAGCAGGATCGTCAGCAGCACCAGTGCGGCTACGCCCAGGTATAGCGGGTCGCCGAAGCTGGCGGCTTTGCTGCCGCCTCCGGCCCAGTTCACGGCGACCGGGAACAGCGACAGTCCGATGGAAGTGATCACCGTGCCCGTCACCAGCGGCGGAAAGAAGCGCACGATTTTCGACATGAACGGCGCAACCAGCATCCCGAAGAAGCCTGCGGCGATGGTGGCGCCGAAGATCCCCGGCAGACCGACGCCGTCCATGCCCGCCATCGCGACCATGCTGCCAACAGCGGCGAAACTGGCGCCCATCATGATCGGCATGCGAATGCCCAAGGGGCCGATGCCGAGGGATTGCACAACCGTGGCGATGCCTGCGACGAGCAGATCGGCGTTGATCAAAAAAGCGATTTCTTCACGGGAAAGCCCGGCGGCCTGACCGATGATCAGCGGCACAGCGACCGCACCGCCATACATCAAAAGGACGTGTTGCAGGCCCACCAGAAACAACTGGAGCAGGGGCAAGGGCTGTCGTGGTGGCGCAGCAGGGATGCGCGCGTGAGTTGACTCGGACATGCAACACCTCGGATTTTGTTTTTGTTTTTTGAGTACGCCCGTTGCGATAGGGCGGTGGAACTTTTTACACCGGTTGAACGCGATCCCTGTAGGAGCGTGGCTTGTCCCGCGATGGCGTCCGTCCAGCTGAATAAATGTCGACTGACACGCCGCCATCGCGGGACAAGCCACGCTCCTACAATGGAAATCATCTGGCCCAGAGAATTCGGCCGTTCAATCAGTTCGTCTGCGCTCCCTTATCAATCCACTGCCCAATCAGCTCACGCTCTTGCTGGGTCATCTGGGTGATGTTGCCCAGCGGCATGATCTGCGACACCACGGCCTGGGCCTGGATGCGCGGAGCCTGTTGCTGGATCTGTTGCGGGGTGTCGAACATCACTCCCGCGGGTGCAGCGCTGAACAACGGGCTGGTGGGTTTGGCCGAATGACACACCGCGCAGCGCTCCTGAATCACGCTGTGGACCTTGTCGAAGTCCGCGCCGCCGCCAGCTTGGGCAACCGCCGGCTGAGCAGGCGTCTGTGCGGGGGCTGCGACTTCGGGCTTGGGCTCATCAGCACGGTGGCCGCCAATCGCAGTCCCTGGCAGCGGCTGATATTCAATCTTCGCAGGGCCTGCGGTTTCCGGACCGCGCGGCATTTGCGCAGGACCGGTGACGTACGCCAGGCAAATCATCCCCAGCGCGCCGACCGGCAAGGCCCACGCATATTTATGGCTATTGTGACGGGTGTTGAAGTAATGACGCACCACTACCGCGACTATGGCAATCCCGGCCAGGATCAGCCAGTTGTAGCGGCTGCCGTAAGTGCTCGGGAAATGGTTGCTGATCATGATGAACAGCACCGGCAGCGTGAAGTAGTTGTTGTGACGCGAACGCAGCAAGCCTTTGGCCGGCAGCGACGGGTCCGGCGTGCGGTTCTCGGCAATCGCCGCGACCAGTGCGCGCTGGGCAGGCATGATGATGCGGAACACGTTGCCGACCATGATGGTGCCGATGATCGCGCCGGTGTGCAGGTAAGCGCCGCGACCGCTGAATACCTGGCTGAAGCCGTAGCAGGCCGCGATGATCAGCACGAACAGCACTAGGCCCAACAGGCCAGGGCGTTTGCCCAGCGGCGAATCACACAGCACGTCGTAGATGAACCAACTGGCGATCAGCGAGCCGATGCCGATGGCCACGCCTTCAGGTCCGGTCAGGGTGCTGCCGGGGGCCAGCAGGTACAAAACCGGGTTGGCGTAAAAGACTACGCAGAGCAGCGCCACGCCTGACATCCAGGTCCAGTAGGCTTCCCATTTGAACCAGTGCAGGTTGTCCGGCATGGTCGGTGGGGCGAGTTTGTATTTTTCCAGGTGGTAGATGCCGCCGCCGTGAATCGCCCACAAATCGCCAGACAATCCATCGCGGGGGTTGACCCGGTTAAGGTTGTTCTCCAGCCAGACGAAGTAGAAGGATGCGCCAATCCAGGCGATCCCGACGATCATGTGAACCCAGCGCACGGCCAGGTTCAGCCATTCCATCAGATGTGCTTCCACAGTGCTTACCTCAGCCTGTCGCTACTTGCGAGCGTTCAGACCCTTTCTTATAAATGGGGATCGAGCATCATCAACTGATGCTCTTCGAAGAAATGCTCATCGCAGTTATTGCCTGATCCACTGCGATCAACCACCAGGAAGTCATCCCGCTTTTCGATCGTCAGCACCGGGTGGTGCCATACGCCGCGATGGTAATTAACACCCTGCCTGCCATTGGTGATGAAGGCGCGGGTCAACTCTGGTTCAGGTGCATCGCCAAGTGGCGCGACCACGACCAGAAAAGGGTTGCCGAGCAGCGGAATGAAAGCCTGGCTGCCCAGCGGATGGCGTTCCAGCATGCGAACGGTCAGCGGCATCTCCAGCGCATCGGCGCGGAAGATGCTGATGATGGCTTTGTCGTCCGGCGTGGCCGTTTCAACCTCGGCCAGACGATGAAAGCGCATGGTCGAGCCGTTGTTGATCATGAAGTGATCGCTGCCGTCGGTTTCGATGACATCACCGAATGGGGCGAAGGCTTCTTTGGTCAACGGCTCGATGGTCAGTGTGCGCATGTCGGAGTCTTCTGTTTTCATGATTAGTTGATAAACACCTGTAGGAGCGTGGCTTGTCCCGCGATCTGTCGCGCAGCGGCAGCAAACCGGTGAACGCGTTGTGTCAGAGACAACGCAATTGCATGTTTTACGACCGGTCCCCGGCCGATCGCGGGACAAGCCACGCTCCTACAGGCCAAGCATTACTTGGCGACCTTACCCAACACCCGCAACCGGCTCACGCCGCCATCGGGGAACACGTTCAGGCGAATGTGGGTGATCGGGCCCAGCGCTTTGATCTGTTCGTCGAAGCTGTGTTCGGCGTGCATTTCCAGCTTCTGGCTTGGCAGCAATTCGCGCCAGAACAGGCTCTGGGTTTCGATCTGGCTGTCAGTGCCGCCTTTCACGAACGCCCCCTGAATCGAGCAGCTGTCCGGGTAGTTGCCCTTGAAGTGCAACGTATCAACCACGACTTTCTCTACTTCGCCAGCATGGCCCAGGGCGACGATCACCCAGTCATTGCCTGGCGTGCGACGACGTGCGGTTTCCCAACCATCGCCCATGTTCACGCCTCGGCCTGGGTTGAGGATGTTGCTCATGCGCCCGAAATGCTCGTCAGAGCACGCCAGCGCACGACCGCCATTCAACGCAGCAGCGAGATCGATCTGCTCGTTGTCGCCCACGGTGGACCAGTCGCGATGCGGCACGCCGTACACGCGCAGACGCGCCACGCCGCCGTCCGGGTAAATGTTGAAACGCAAGTGGCTGTAAGCCTGTTGGTCGCTGATCTCGTGGAAGTGATGGCTGTCGCCTTTCAGCTCCACGGCAGACAAAACTTCAGTCCACTGGGTGTTGTCATCCGGCTCGCCCGAGGCCAGGAAGCACGCTTCAAGCGACGCCGACGGCGGGTAGTTACCGGTGAAAAACGAGGTGTCGATGTCCACGCCCTTGATCGAACCGGCCACGCCCAGGCGTATCACCGCACTGTCATAACCTTCGAAGCGCTTGCGGCGCGATTCCCAGCCGTCCATCCACTTACCGTTGTCGTCGAACACTCCTTCTTTGAACACGGCCGGGGTCGGCTGGAACAGGCGGTTGGCATCGGCGAACCAGTCGTCGCTGACGGAAATGATCTTGGTGCCCAGGCGCGCGTCGGCCAGGTTCACGAACTTCTCGAAGGGTACGGCGTAAGCTTTCATTCTTTTTGTCTGCCTTTTTTCAGGTGGCGTGGGAGAGGGCGGTCAGAGGGTTTGCAGGCGAAACAGGGCGATCTTGTTGATCTCGGCCAGCGCGCAGGCGAACTCGGTGTCTGCCGAGTTATGAATGCGCGTCTCGAAGGCCGCGAGGATCTGATGCCGGTTGCTGCCTTTCACCGCCATGATGAAGGGGAACGCAAACTTCGCTTTGTAGGCGTCGTTCAGCTCCGTGAAGCGCGCGAACTCATCGCGCGTGCATTGGTGGATACCGGCGCCAGCCTGTTCGTGGGTGCTGGCTTCGGTCAGTTGGCCCTGCACGGCGGCTTTGCCGGCAAGGTCCGGGTGAGCGTTGATCAATGCCAGCTGCGCGGCATGATCAGCGCTCAACAGGATGTCGCTCATTCTGGCGTGCAGCACATCGATATCGTCGATGTCGCTGGCATGTCCCAGGTCGTAGGCTTTTTCAGCGACCCAGGACGAGTGCTCGTAGATGTCGGCGAAGGTTTCGACGAACGCTTCGCGGCTCAGGTTTGACGGGGTGATGGTCTGGAAGCGGCTCATTGCGCGGCTCCTTTTGTGTCAGTGAACGGATGCACGGTGTGCCAGTGACGGGCGATATCGACGCGGCGGGCGATCCACACCTGTTCGTGGCCTTTGACGTATTCGAGAAAACGTTGCAACGCGGCAAGGCGGGCAGGGCGGCCAATCAGGCGGCAGTGCAGACCGATAGAAAGCATCTTCGGCGCTTCGGCACCCTCGGCGTACAGCACGTCGAACGCGTCTTTGAGGTATTCGAAAAAGTCGTCGCCCTTGTTGAAACCCTGCACCTGGGTGAAGCGCATGTCGTTGGTGTCCAGCGTGTACGGGATCACCAGATGTGCTTTGCCGGTAGGGTTGTTCGGCTCCCAGTAGGGCAAGTCGTCGTCGTAGGTGTCGCTGTCATAAAGAAAGCCGCCTTCTTCCATCACCAGACGCCGGGTGTTCGGCCCGGTGCGGCCGGTGTACCAACCCAGCGGACGTTCGCCGGTGAGCTCGGTGAGGATGCGAATGGCTTCGAGCATGTGCTCGCGCTCTTGCGCTTCGTCCATGTACTGGTAGTCGATCCAGCGATAACCGTGGCTGCAGATCTCGTGACCGGCGGCGACCATGGCGCGAATCACGTCAGGATGACGCTCGGCAGCCATGGCCACGGCGAACACGGTCAGCGGGATATCGAATTGCTTGAACAGCTTGAGAATGCGCCACACCCCAGCCCGGCTGCCGTATTCGTAGAGCGATTCCATGCTCATGTTGCGCGCGCCTTGCAGCGGCTGGGCGGAGACCATTTCGGAGAGAAACGCTTCGGACTCTTTGTCGCCGTGCAGAATATTGCGCTCGCCGCCTTCTTCGTAATTGAGCACGAAAGACAACGCGATCCGGGCATTGCCTGGCCAGTGTGGATGGGGCGGGTTACTGCCATAACCGATCAGGTCGCGAGGGTAGTCGGCGCTCACTGCGAGATTCCTTCTGTGCGTGTTGTCTGTTGCAGTGGCTGTCTGACATTGCAAGAACGGTTGCAGTGGACTGCCGTTGCGGTGAAAGGATTGTATACAACTTTAATTGCAATTTGTAAGCCTGTTTTTTCTTTTCTTACGTAGATTCCTGCTGCAAGAAATCTGCCTGAGTGGTCAGGATATGCAGAAAAATCCTAATACTTTCCTGTCCGCGCTGCAAAACGGTGTTTGCTGGGAGGTGACCAGCGGCACCGCTTAAAAAAGCACATTTATTGTGTACAATCTTTTTCGAAAGTGTCTTAATCGTTCATCGCTCGCACCCATTGAGCCCTTAATCGGTGCGTGCACCTGACTTCCACTTCTCAAGCGAGGCACAGACAAGCATGGGACGACTGACCACACACGTACTGGACGCCGCTCATGGCTGCCCCGGCAGCTCTATAAACATCGCGCTGTACCGGGTTGAAGGCGAGCGGCTGGAGAAAGTCGCCGACGCCGTCACCAACGCCGACGGCCGCTGCGACGCGCCATTGTTACAGGGCGATGATTACCGTTCCGGCGTCTACCAGTTGCAATTCCAGGCGGGGGATTACTACCGCGCCAAAGGCGTTCAGCTGCCGGACACCGCGTTTCTCGATGTCGTCGTACTGCGCTTCGGCATCGATGCCGCACAGGACCACTACCACGTGCCACTGCTGATCTCGCCCTACAGCTACTCGACCTATCGCGGCAGCTGATCAACGTTTTCAGCCATACCGATTACCTCTTGCCCGCCCCACACTGCGGGCTTTTTTTCGCCCGCAGTTCCTAAGCGCTAAATGACGATCACTCTACGGTCCGCAACGCACATCCCTGTAAACGCAAATCCCTGTAGGCGCTGCCGAGCACCGCGAGGCTGCGAAGCGATCTATTACCCACCCCACATCGCAGCCTTCACGCACTCACCGACTCAGCAAAGACACCGTCCCCGCCGTCCCGAACAGCGCCGCACTCACACGATTGAACCAACTCTGGCCCTTGCCACTGCGTAAATAGCGCGAAGCACCCTGAGCGCTCAAGCCGTAGAACAATTTGCAGGCCAGATCCAGCACGGTCCAGGTGATGATCATGGTGATCAACTGACCCAGAAACGGTTGATCGGCCTTGAGAAACTGCGGCAGAAACGCTGCGAAAAACAGGATGTCCTTGGGGTTGCTGCCGCCCAGCACGAACGCGCGCCAGAACAGCGAGCCGAAGCGTGGCGGGCTCACGGCAACCGGAACGTCAGACGCATTGACCAGCTGTCGCGACTGTTTCCAGCTTTGCCATGCCAGATAAAACAGGTACAGCGCGCCGACGATCTTCAGCGCGCTGAACAGCTGTTCCGATGCCATCAGCAACGCGCCCAACCCCAATGCCGAGGCACTGAGCAGGCAGACCGACGCGAGCACGCCGCCGAGAAAGGCGGGGTAGGAACGCAGCAGCCCGTGATTGAGGCTGTTGCCGATCATCAACAGGGACAACGGCCCCGGTATCAAAATCACCACCAGCGCCGCGCCGCTGAACAGCAGCCAGGTTTCCAGGGTCATGCGGTTTCTCCTTGAATGAAAAGGCCCCGAATGTCGGGGCTTTTTTTGCGGGTCGCGCAAGCGTTGACTCTGTAGGAGCCAACTTGTTGGCGAGAGGGCCGAGGTGGCAAGTCAGTCACTACGCCTCGCGAACAAGTTCGCTCCTACAGGTGTCGCGTCTGGCGCTCTACAAAAACACAAACTTGGCAATGAAGATCACGCACAGCGCCCACAGGCTCACGGAAATCTCCTTGTGCTTGCCGGTCCCGGCTTTCAACACCACGTAGGTGATGAAGCCCAGCGCAATCCCGTCCGCCACCGAAAATGTCAGTGGCATCATGATTGCGGTAACGATCGCCGGAATGCTGTCGGTTGCCTCGTCCCAATTGATGTGGGCCATGCCGCCCATCATCAGCATCGCCACGTAGATCAGAGCGCCTGCGGTGGCATAAGCCGGAATCATGCCAGCCAGCGGCGCGAAGAACATAGCTGCTACAAACAACACGCCCACTGTCACGGCGGTCAGACCAGTCCGACCACCAGCCGCTACGCCGGACGCGCTTTCCACGTAGCTGGTAACCGGTGGCACGCCGACCATCGCGCCGAACACGCTGGACGCACTGTCGGCCTTGAGTGCTCTGGAAAGGTTCTCGATTCGACCGTCTTCGCGCACCAGGCCGGCGCGCTGCGCCACACCCATCAGCGTCCCCGCGGTGTCGAACATGTGCACGAATAGAAAGGCCAGCACCACGCTGATCATGCTGATGTTGAACACCCCGGCGACGTCCATCGCCATCCACGTCGGCGCAAGGCTCGGTGGCATCGAATAAATGCCGTTGTACTGCACCAGCCCCAGACCCCAACCGGCGAGGGTCACGGTGATGATGCTGATCAGAATGGCCCCGAACACACGGTGATAACTGAGCACGGCAATCATCAGAAAGCAGACCGCCGCCAGCAGCGGTCCGGGTTCGCGCAACGAACCCAGCTTGATCAGCGTGGCCGGGCTGTCGACCACGATGCCTGCAGTCTTCAAGCCGATCAGCCCGAGGAACAACCCAACCCCCGCGCCCATGGCGTAACGCAGGCTTACCGGAATGCTGTTGAGCAGCCATTCACGAATGCGTGACAGGGTCAGGAACATAAAGATCACGCCCGACACAAACACCGCACCCAGCGCGGTTTCCCAGCTGTAGCCCATGGTGCCAACCACGGTGTAGGTGAAGAAAGCGTTCAGCCCCATACCCGGCGCCAGCCCCACCGGCCAGTTGGCGTACAGACCCATCAGCAGACAGCCCAATGCCGCCGCGATGCAGGTGGCGACGAACGCTGCGCCGTGATCAATGCCGGCGTCGGCCATGATGTTGGGGTTGACGAAAATGATGTAAGCCATGGTGATGAAGGTGGTCAGGCCCGCCAGCAGCTCGGTTCTGACGGTAGTGCCATGCAGGCTCAGCTTGAAGATGCGCTCAAGCAGACCGCTGCGTGGCGGCGTGAGATCCAGCGGCGAAGCTTCGGATTTGCGGCTTTCCACAGTGAAATTCCTCGGAACGTTTTTGTTGTTTTTTTCAGAGCCGGTAACTGCTCCGTGAGGCGAGACTTCGCTTCAGTTTCGATTTGTTGACTGAAAGGTCAGAAACGTGCACGCCTCGGATTATGCTTTTGTATACAAGAAATGCAAATAATGTTTTAGATATTGTCGTGGGGAATTTTGCGATTGTGTGCATAACGGGTGAATAAACAGGAGCGTGTTCACACTTTGCGCACTGTGTACAATGCGCCATTACCTTTACTGTGACTTTGCCGCGATATCTGGTATTGATTCGCACCACAGCGATCACAGTCACGGCCCAGCGCCGGATTCAGTTCTCACGAGTGCCCATGAACGAACAGTTGCAACCCCTCAAGAAACAGCCGCGCACCGTCAAGGCGGGTCGCAGTGGAACCCAGGACGACATCGTCTACGCCCACATTTTCGAGGCCATCCTCGAACAGCGACTGGCGCCCGGCACCAAGCTGAGCGAAGAAGCCCTCGGCGAGATTTTCGGGGTCAGCCGCACCATCATTCGTCGCGCATTGTCGCGACTGGCCCACGAAGGTGTTGTGTTGTTGCGGCCCAATCGTGGCGCCGTGGTAGCCAGTCCGAGCGTGGAGGAAGCGCGCCAGGTGTTCTTCGCCCGGCGCATGGTCGAGAAAGCCATCACCGAGCTTGCTGTGGAGCATGCCTCGCCGGAGCAACTGGCCGAGTTGCGCAAGATGGTCAGCGATGAGCGCGACAGTTTTTCCAGAGGGGATCGCGGGGCGGGGATTCGTCTGTCCGGGGAGTTCCATCTCAAGCTGGCGGAAGCTGCGAAGAATGCGCCACTGATCAGCTTCCAGCGCAGTCTGGTTTCCCAGACCTCATTGATCATCGCGCAGTACGAAAGCGGCAATCGCTCGCACTGCTCCTACGATGAACACACCCAACTGATCGACGCCATCGAAGCGCGGGACGCGCCCTTGGCCGTGAACCTGATGATGCATCACATGGATCACATCGACAGCAAGCTCAACCTCGACGAAGACAGCGCCTCGGACGACCTGCACGCGGTGTTCTCGCACCTGATGCTGCCGAAGAAAAAGCCAGGGCGCAGCCCGGCGGTTTGATTCAGCGCGAGTCTGGCTTCTGCCCGAAGGGCGTAGGAGCCATGCTTGCAGGCGATGGGCAGCAAAGCGGCCCCAATAGCTCGCGACTGCGGTTCGATCAGGCACACCGCGTGCTCAGGTTTTACGACCGGTTCCCAGCCGATCGCTGGCAAGCCAAGCTCCTACGCCTTCGGCAGAAGCGACCGTAGTTCACTCAGCGTCAAGCATCGGAGCTCTCGAACAGGTCGCGCTATCATGCTTCTGCCCGAAGGGCGTAGGAGCCATGCTTGCAGGCGATGGGCTGCGAAGCGGCTCCAAAATCTCGCGACCTCGGTTCGATCATGTACACCGCGTGCTCAGGTTTTACGACCGGTTCCCGGCCGATCGCTGGCAAGCCAAGCTCCTACGCCTTCGGCAGAAGCCACCGCATTCCACGGCAAGCCACTTCGGCAGAAGCGACCGCGTTCCACTCAACGCTTGTGAACGAGCGCCCCCGCCGAGTAGGTCTCGCTTACGGTGCGGTCATCCCCCAGCGTCATCAGCACAAACAGCCGCTCCTCGATGCTCTGTGCCTGCTTCATGCGGTACGACAGCAGCGGCGTGGCGTTGTAATCCAGCACCACGAAATCCGCCTCGTTACCCACCTGCAAACTACCGATTTTGTCCTCCAGCCGCAGTGCCCGGGCGCCGCCCAGTGTCGCCAGATACAACGACTTGAACGGGCTCAGCTTCGCCCCTTGCAGTTGCATCACCTTGTACGCCTCGTTCAGCGTCTGCAGGATTGAGAAGCTGGTACCGCCGCCCACATCCGTGCCCAATCCAACATTGACCTTGTGTCGCTCGGCCATCGGCAGGTTAAACAGCCCACTGCCCAGGAAGAAGTTCGACGTCGGACAAAACGCAATCGCTGACCCGGTTTCAGCCAGTCGCGCGCATTCGTCGTCGCACAGATGCACGCCATGGGCGAACACCGAGCGCTCGCCGAGCAGCTTGAAGTGGTCGTACACATCCAGATAGTTTTTACGCTCCGGGAACAGCGCTTTGACCCACTCGACTTCTTTCAGGTTTTCGCTGATGTGGGTCTGCATGTACAGGTCGGGATACTCCGTCAGCAACTGACCGGCCAGCGCCAATTGTTCCGGCGTGCTGGTCGGTGCGAAGCGCGGGGTGACGGCGTAATGCAGACGGCCCTTGCCGTGCCAGCGCTCGATCAATGCCTTGCTGTCGACGTAGCTCGATTCAGCGGTGTCCACCAGATAGTCCGGCGCGTTGCGGTCCATCATCACTTTGCCGGCGATCATCCGCAGATTGAGCTTCTCGGCGGCGGTGAAAAACGCTTCTACAGACTCCTTGTGTCGACTGCCAAACACCAGCGCGGTGGTGGTGCCGTTGCGCAGCAGTTCTTCGAGAAACAGGTCAGCTACTTCGGCCGAATGCGCAGGGTCTTCGAACTGCTTTTCGCAGGGGAAGACGTAGGTGTTGAGCCAGTCCAGCAGCTGCTCGCCGTAGGACCCGACCATTCCGGTTTGCGGCAGATGGATATGGGTGTCGATGAAGCCAGCGCTGATTAAGGCGTCTTTGTAGGTAAGCAGCTGCACGTCATCGCCGAGCGTACCCAACAAATCGGCAGCATGGCCTACAGCGGAGATCTTGCCGTTTTCGACCATCATCAGGCCGTCTTCGAAGTACGCGTAAGAATCCTCCACCGCGACTTCGGCAGGGTCGCCGAGGCTGTGGACGATTGAGGCGCGGTAGGCTTTTTTGCTGGCAGAATCGGAAGTCATGGGGTTCTCGTGAAAAATTTAGATAGCGTGCTGGCGGTTATCAATTCGTGGGAGCGGACCTGTCCGCGAAGACAATGTGTCAGGCGATAGACAGGCATCGGGCACACCGGCCTCTTCGCGGACAGGTCCGCTCCCACGGGGATTGCGTTGATTCCTACAACGCGTTCTGACGCCGCGACACCGGCATCAACTTGGCGATCGGTTCGGCACCCGAGCTTTGCTCGCCAAAGTTGGCGTTGTAGGTGGCGATGACCTCGGCGGCGATGGACACGGCGATCTCGATCGGCAGTTTGCCTTTCACTTCGGTCAGGCCCATCGGGCAGCGCATGCGTTGCAGCAGTGCAGCGTCGAAGCCGCGATCACGCAAGCGATGTTCGAATTTTACCCGTTTGGTTTTGGAACCTATCAAGCCGAAGTAGGTGAAGTCGCCGCGCTTGAGAATCGCCGCGGTCAATTCCAGGTCCAGCTGATGGTTGTGGGTCATGACGATGCAGTAACTGCCAGCGGGCAGGTTGTCGACTTCATCGATCACCTCGTCGTTGATGATGCGCGTCACGCCATGGGGCAGGTGTTCGGGGAATTCCTGCTCACGGGAGTCGATCCAGCGCACGCGGCAGGGCAGGCTGGCCAGCAGAGGCACCAACGCGCGGCCGACGTGACCGGCGCCAAACACGGCGATGTGCGCCTGGGGCTGGCCCATCGGTTCAAAGAGCAACACGTTCACCCCGCCGCAGCACTGACCCAGGCTGGCGCCGAGGCTGAAGCGTTCGAGCCGGGTTTGCTGGCTGCCGCTGGCGAGCATTTCACGGGCGATTTCCATGGCTTTGTATTCCAGATGCCCGCCGCCAATGGTGTCGAAAATTCGCTCGGCGCTGACCACCATCTTCGAGCCGGCATTGCGCGGCGTCGAGCCACGTTCCTCGATGATCGTCACCAGCACGCAGGCGTGGGCTTGGGATTGCAGATCGGCGAGGGCACTGATCCAGTTGTTCATGTGTGTCTCCTGATCGTTCAAACGATCAAAATTTTGTTCATCCGGACTGACGTCTTCGCGGACAGGTCCGCTCCCACAAAAGCACCTCATATTCACTGTGGGAGCGGACCTGTCCGCGAAGGCGCCAGTTCAGGCACCCACCATCAAACCGGCGAAACCGTTAACTCATGGGCGACACCCACCGCCTCAGCATCAGCCAGTTTCAACTGCCGCATCTGTTCACACCCCCACAACACCCGCTCCGGGGTGGCAGGCGCGTCGATTTTCGGCTGATGTTTGTAATCGCCCAGGCTCGCCACGGCATCCTTGAGCGCACACCACGCGGCGATCCCCAGCATGAACGGCGGCTCGCCCACGGCTTTGGAATGGAACACCGTGTCTTCCGGGTTCTTACGGTTTTCCACCAGCTTCACGCGCAAATCCAGTGGCATGTCCGCCACCGCCGGGATCTTGTAGCCAGCCGGCCCGTTAGTGACCAGTTTGCCCTTGGCGTTCCACACCAGTTCTTCGGTGGTCAGCCAGCCCATCCCCTGAATGTAGCCGCCCTCGACCTGGCCGATATCGATCGCCGGATTCAACGATGCGCCGACGTCGTGCAGGATGTCCGTGCGCAGCATTTTGTACTCGCCGGTGAGGGTGTCGATGATCACTTCGGTGCAGGCCGCGCCGAACGCAAAGTAGTAGAACGGGTGGCCGCGCGCCTGGCTGCGGTCGTAGTAAATCTTCGGTGTTTTGTAATAGCCGGTGCTCGACAGCGACACCTGGCCCATCCACGCCTGCTGCGCCAGGGTCTCGAACGAGATCACCTGATCACCGACCCGCACATGGCCGTTGCGGAACTCGACCTGCGAGGCCTCGACCTTGTAATGCCGCGCCGCGAACTCGACTAACCGCGCTTTGATGATCTCGGCTGCGTTCTGCGCCGCCTTGCCGTTCAAATCCGCACCGCTGGAGGCAGCGGTGGGGGAGGTGTTCGGCACCTTATCGGTGTTGGTGGCGGTGATCTGCACGCGGTCGATGTCCACCTGAAACACCTCGGCCACCACCTGCGCGACCTTGATGTTCAAACCCTGGCCCATCTCGGTGCCGCCGTGGTTCAGGTGAATGCTGCCGTCGGTGTAGATATGGATCAGCGCGCCGGCCTGATTGAGGAAACTGGCGGTGAAGGAAATGCCGAATTTGACCGGGGTCAACGCCAGTCCTTTCTTCAGAATAGGGCTATGAGCGTTGTAGGCCGTGATCGCCTTGCGCCGCTCGGCGTACTGGCAGCTTTCTTCCAGCTCAGCGGTCATTTCTTCGAGCATGTTGTGCTCGACGGTCTGGTAGTAGTGCGTGACGTTGCGCTCGGTCTTACCGTAGTAATTGACCTTGCGCACGTCCAGCGGGTCCTTGCCCAAGTGGCGAGCGATGGCGTCCATCACTTCCTCGATGGCAACCATGCCCTGAGGCCCGCCGAAGCCCCGATAGGCCGTGTTCGACGCGGTATTGGTTTTGCAGCGATGGCCATTGATCGTGGCATCGCCCAGGTAATACGAGTTGTCGGCGTGGAACATCGCGCGGTCGACGATGGACGCCGACAGGTCCGGCGAATACCCGCAGTTGCCTGCCAGCTCCAGATTGATGCCGTGCAGGCGCCCGGTCTCATCGAAACCCACGTCGTACTCGACATAAAACGGATGGCGCTTGCCGGTCATCAGCATGTCTTCGACGCGAGGCAGGCGCATCTTGGTCGGTTGACCAGTGAGCCGCGCGACCACCGCGCACAGGCAGGCGGGGCTCGCCGCTTGAGTTTCTTTGCCGCCGAAACCTCCGCCCATGCGACGCATGTCGACGACGATCTTGTTCATCGACACGTCCAGCACTTCGGCCACCAGCTTCTGCACTTCGGTGGGGTTTTGCGTGGAGCAATAAACGATCATGCCGCCATCTTCGGTGGGCATGACCGAGGAGATTTGCGTCTCCAGATAAAAGTGCTCCTGGCCGCCAATGTGCAGCGTGCCCTGAATCCGATTCGGCGCGCTGTTCAATGCCGACACCGAATCGCCGCGCTTATGGGTGTGGCTGTCGAGCACGAAATGCTTCTTGCGCAGCGCCTCCACCACGTCCAGCACGGGCTCCAGATCTTCGTATTCGATGATCGCCGCCATCGCCGCTTTGCGCGCGGTTTCCAGATCTCGCGCAGCAACGGCGATCACCGGCTGACCCACGAACTCGACCACATCGATCGCCAGCAGCGGATCGCCTGGCAGCAACGGACCAATGTCTTTCAGGCCGGGAATGTCATCGTGGGTGATGACGATGCGTACGCCGTCGAAGGCGTAACACGGCGCGGTGTCGACGTTGAGAATGCGCGCGTGGGCGCGGTCGGACAGGCGCGCGTAAACGTGCAGTTGATTGGGGAATTCCAGGCGGTCGTCGATGTAGATCGCTTCGCCCGACACATGTTTGTCGGCGCTGTCATGCTTGACGCTACGGCCGACGCCGGTGGTGAGGTCCTGCTGAAACAGCGCGACCATTTCTTCCTGGGTTTTTTGAGGGGCGTGATTAGACATAAGAGGTCACCCGCGTCTCGATGTGTGGCGTTTGCAGCTCGATAAAGTATTTGCGCAACAGATTCTGCGCACTGAGCAGGCGATATTCCTTGCTGGCGCGAAAATCCGACAGCGGCGTGAAGTCGTCGGCGAGCGCTGCGCAGGCGCGCTCAACCGTGGCGGATGTCCAAGGCGCGCCGATCAGCGCTTTCTCACAGGCAGCTGCCCGTTTTGGAATCGCTGCCATGCCGCCGAACGCTGCGCGGGCATCGACGATGGCGCCGTTTTCCACCTGAACGCGGAAGGCCGCGCAGACCGCCGAGATGTCGTCGTCCAGCCGTTTCGACACTTTGTAGGCGCGGAACACCTGTTTGCCGTTGGCCTTGGGCACGATGATCTTCTCGATGAACTCGCTTTCCTGGCGGGCCGTCACCCGGTAATCGATGAAGTAATCCTCAAGTGCCAGAGTGCGGGTTTGCTCGCCTTTGCGCAGGACGATCTTGGCGCCGAGGGCGATCAGCAGGGGAGGCGAGTCACCGATCGGCGAGGCATTGCCGATGTTGCCGCCCAGCGTGCCTTGATTGCGGATCTGCAACGACGCAAAACGGTGCAGCAATTCGCCGAAATCCGGGTATTGCTCGCTCAACGCGCCATAGCAGTCGGTCAGCGCGGTGGCGGCGCCGATCTCGATGCGGTCATCGAAGTGCTCGATTTTCTTCATTTCGGCGACGTTGCCGACGTAGATCATCACCGGCAGCGGGCGATGGAACTGCGTGACTTCCAGCGCCAGATCGGTACCGCCGGCCAGCAGGCGTGCCTGGGGATAGGCGTCATACAAATCGGCCAGATCGGCCACGGTCATCGGCACCAGACAGCGCTTGTCGCCACTGTTCAGTTCGCCGGTTTCTGATGGGGCAATGGCTTTGAGACGGGTGATGGTCTGCGCTAGGCGTTGATCGAATTGATCGGGCTGGCGCTGACCACAGGCCTGTTCGGCAGCGGCCAGGATCGGGCGATACCCTGTGCAGCGGCAAAGATTGCCGGCCAGGGCTTCGTGAGCCTGATGAGTGTCGGGCTGGGTGCTGTTCTTTTGGAGCGCGAACAACGACATCACAAAGCCCGGCGTGCAGAACCCGCACTGCGAACCGTGACAGTCGACCATCGCTTTTTGCACGCTGTGCAGCTGGCCCTGATGCTTGAGGTCTTCAACGCTGATCAGCTGTTTGCCGTGCAACGAGGCCACGAACGTCAGGCATGAGTTGAGGCTGCGGTAGCTCAGCGTGTCATTGCCGTCGGCATCCATCGTCAGCTCGCCGACCACGACCGTGCAGGCACCACAGTCGCCGCTCGCGCAGCCTTCTTTGGTGCCGGACTTGTGCACGTGCTCACGCAGGTAATTGAGCACCGTCACATTGGGGTCCAGAGCGTGCTCGGTTTTTAGCTCTTGGTTCAGTAAGAACTGGATCACGGGTCGTGCCTCATTTCTTGTAATAAGAGTAGTCGTGCAGAGTTGTAATCGAACGTGTCGATGAATCTATCAGCTCTGACTATCGGGTCAATAATTTTCTGACCTTTAAGTCAGGAAATTTGAGTTTTGATCGTTTTGCCGATTAACGGCGCACAAGGGATGAAATAAAAGCGCACCTGGATGCACCAACTTTTGCTTATTTCGTGCCAGTTTCCACACAAGTGGCCCTGCGCCACGGGGGTGCAGTGCGATACACTTCGCCGCTTGTGCGCAGTTAGGGTTTAAAAGAAAGAAATGACGTTCAAGGCACCGGACAGCCTCGCCGAGCAAATCGCTCATCATCTTGCCGAGCGCATCATTCGCGGCGAGCTAAAACCCTCCGAGCGGATTCAGGAACAGAAGGTTACGGCTGCCCTGAATGTCAGCCGTGGATCGGTGCGCGAAGCGCTGCTGATTCTCGAGCGTCGCCACCTGATCGTGATCCTGCCCCGCCGTGGCGCCCAGGTCTCGGTGCTGACGCCACATAACGTCGAAAGCCTCTGCGCGCTGATGAGCGAACTCTATATCCTGCTGGCGATTGCCGTGGGCGAGCGCTGGAAAGATGAAATCGAGCTGGCGCCCTTTATGCAGATTCAGCAACGCCTGATCGCCAGTTGCGAACGCCAGGACGTGAAATCCTTTGTCGAAGACAGTTTCAATGTGATGCGCGCCGCTTATCCGTTCGCCAACAACCCCTATCTGGAAGAGACCATCGAAAACCTGCAGCCGTCCATGAGCCGTTTCTATTTCCTGGCGCTGGAGCAGCGCAAGGCCGAGATGAGCGAGTACCTGACGCTGTTCGGTCAGTTGCTCGAAGCGGTAATCGCCCGCGACGCCGTGCAGATTCGCGCCGTGCTGACCCAGTATGGTCAGCGCAGTTGCCAGTCGGTCCTCGCAGCCCTGGCGGCCGGCTAACCGATGCGTCTTAAATGCATCAAGCTGGCGGGGTTCAAATCCTTCGTCGATCCGACGACGGTGAACTTCCCCAGTAACATGGCGGCCGTGGTCGGCCCCAATGGATGCGGCAAATCCAACATCATCGACGCGGTGCGCTGGGTCATGGGCGAAAGCTCGGCCAAGAACCTGCGCGGCGAGTCGATGACCGATGTCATCTTCAACGGCTCCACCAGCCGCAAACCGGTGAGCCAGGCCAGCATCGAGCTGGTGTTCGATAACTCGGACGGCACCCTCATCGGCGAGTACGCCAGTTACGCGGAAATCTCCATCCGTCGCAAAGTGACCCGCGACAGCCAGAACAGCTATTACCTGAACGGCACCAAATGCCGTCGTCGCGACATCACCGATATCTTTCTCGGCACCGGCCTTGGGCCACGCAGCTACTCGATCATCGAGCAGGGCATGATCTCCAAGCTGATCGAAGCCAAGCCCGAAGACCTGCGCAATTTCATCGAAGAAGCCGCCGGCATCTCCAAGTACAAGGAGCGCCGTCGCGACACCGAAAACCGCATCCGCCGCACCCACGAAAACCTTGCGCGTCTTACCGACCTGCGCGAAGAGCTTGGCCGGCAGCTGGAGCGTTTGCAGCGTCAGGCCCAAGCGGCCGAGAAGTATCAGGAATACAAAGCCGAAGAACGTCAGCTCAAGGCGCAGCTCTCGGCCCTGCGCTGGCAGGCTTTGAATGAGCAAGTCAGCCAGCGCGAAGGGGTGATCGGCAATCAGGAAGTCGGCTTTGAGGCGCTGGTGGCCGATCAGCGCAGCGCCGATGCCGCCATCGAGCGTCTGCGCGACGGACATCACGACCTGTCCGAGCGATTCAACCTTGTACAGGGCCGCTTTTATTCAGTGGGCGGCGACATCGCCCGGGTCGAGCAAAGCATCCAGCACGGCCAGCAACGCCTGCGCCAGTTGCAGGACGATCTGCGCGAAGCCGAACGCGCACGCCAGGAAACCGAATCCCACCTGGGCCACGACCGCACGCTGCTGGCAACCTTGGGCGAAGAGCTGGAAATGCTCGAGCCCGAACAGGAAATGACCTTGGCCGCCGCTGAAGAGTCCGCAGCCTCTCTTGAGGACGCCGAAACCCTGATGCACGGCTGGCAGGAGCAGTGGGACAGCTTCAACCTGCGCTCCGCCGAACCCCGGCGTCAGGCCGAAGTGCAGCAGTCGCGTATTCAGCAACTGGAAACCAGCATGGAACGCCTGGGCGAGCGTCAGCGCCGCCTGGGTGAAGAGCGTCAGTTGCTGGCGGCCGACCCGGAAGACGCAGCCATTCTGGAATTCAGCGAAGACCTCGCCGCCCGCGAGATGACTTTCGAAGAACTCACCGCCGAAGAAGAGCAACTCATCGAGCGTCTGGAACAACTGCGCCTCGAGCTGCAACAGGCCAGCCAGTCCCAGCAGCAGGCCCAAGGCGACTTGCAGCGGCTGAACGGCCGATTGGCGTCGCTGGAAGCCTTGCAGCAGGCCGCCCTTGATCCTGGCACTGGCACCGCCGAATGGCTGCGCGATCAACAATTGAACGAGCGCCCGCGTCTAGCCGAAGGCTTGCGCGTTGAAGCCGGTTGGGAGCTGGCGGTGGAAACCGTGCTCGGCGCTGACCTGCATGCAGTATTGGTCGATGACTTCAACGGCCTCGATCTGGCCGGCTTCGAGCAGGGTGATTTGCGCCTGGTCAGGCCTTCCTCCGACATCGCGCGCATTCCCGGCAGTCTGCTGGACAAGGTCGAAACCAATGTCGATCTGACCAGTTGGCTGGGCCCGGTCAAACCTGTTGAAACTCTTGATGACGCGCTGTCCCTGCGCAGCGAGCTTGCCGCCGGGCACAGCCTTATCAGCCGCGACGGCTATTGGGTGGGGCGTGACTTCTTGCGCGTTCGTCGTGCCAGCGAAGCAGAGAGCGGCGTGCTCGCCCGAGGTCAGGAACTGCAACGCCTGGAGCTTGAACGCGAAGAGCGCGAAGCGACCCTCATGGCGCTGGAAGAACAACTGCTGACCCTGCGCGAGCAACAACGCGTGCAGGAAGACAGCCGCGAACAATTGCGTCGCCGCCTGCAGGACGAAGCCCGCCAGCAGAGCGAGCTGAACGCCAAACTGTCTGCCACCAAAGCCAAGGTCGAGCAACTGACCCTGCGTCGCACGCGGCTGGATGAAGAACTCACCGAACTGAGCGAACAGCGCGCCATCGAGCATGAAAGCGTGGGCGAAGCGCGGCTGCAATTGCAGGACGCACTCGACGCCATGGCGCTCGACACTGAGCAGCGCGAACTGCTGCTGGCCCAGCGAGACAGCCTGCGCGAGCGGCTTGATCGCGTGCGTCAGGAAGCCCGTCAGCATAAAGATCACGCCAACCAGTTGGCCGTGCGCTTGGGTTCGCTGAAGGCCCAGTACGACTCGACGCGTCAGGCGCTGGAGCGTCTTGAAATGCAATCCGAGCGCCTGACCGAAAAGCGCGAACAACTTGATCTGAATCTGGAGGAGGGCGCCGCACCGCTGGAAGAGTTGCGCCTGAAACTCGAAGAGCTGTTGGAAAAGCGCATGGTCGTTGACGACGAAATGCGCACCGCCAAGATCGCCCTCGAAGACGCCGACCGCGAACTGCGCGACGCCGAGAAACGCCGAACTCAGGCCGAGCAGCAGTCGCAATTGCTGCGCGGCCAGTTGGAACAGCAACGTCTTGAATGGCAATCGCTGACCGTGCGCCGCAAAACCCTGGAAGATCAGTTGCTCGAAGACGGCTACGATCTACAGGGCGTGCTGGCGACGCTGACTGATGAAGCCAGCGAGAAAGCCGCCGAAGAAGAACTTGAACGCATCGCCGCGCGGATTCAGCGTCTGGGCGCCATCAACCTGGCAGCGATTGACGAATATCAGCAGCAGTCCGAGCGCAAAAACTACCTGGACGCGCAGAACGCCGATCTGGTGGAAGCGCTGGACACCCTTGAAAACGTGATTCGCAAGATCGACAAAGAAACGCGCAATCGCTTCAAAGAGACCTTTGATCAGATAAACAGCGGAATTCAGGCACTTTTTCCAAAAGTTTTCGGTGGCGGCAGCGCTTATTTGGAACTGACGGGCGAAGATTTACTCGATACAGGGGTGACAATCATGGCGCGCCCGCCCGGCAAGAAGAACAGCACGATTCATTTGCTGTCCGGCGGCGAGAAAGCCCTCACTGCATTGGCTCTGGTTTTCGCGATTTTCAAGCTCAATCCCGCACCGTTCTGCATGCTCGACGAAGTCGATGCGCCGTTGGACGATGCGAACGTAGGACGCTATGCCCGACTGGTGAAGGAGATGTCGCAGACCGTGCAGTTCATCTACATCACCCACAACAAGATCGCCATGGAAATGGCCGATCAATTGATGGGCGTTACCATGCACGAACCAGGGTGTTCGCGGTTGGTTGCGGTGGACGTAGAGGAGGCGATGGCGCTGGTGGACGCGTAGTCGAGCGAAGGATTTACAGGGAAAAGTGGCTCGTTGGCGGCTCAGTACAGGCAAGCGTGCAGGGCCAGTACAGAACGCCTGGCATGGCAGATGTAAGAGACGGTGTAAAGTTGCCTTTGGTCGTGCTAGCTTAATGACCACTTTTCTTTTTTTCACGTGGGAAAACGCCATTCAGAACAGAGAGTTGGCGCCACGTTTTAAAGGGGTTTAACGCCCTTAATTTTCAGAATTTTTCACTAGAGGCACTGGATTACATGGAAATCGGTCTGCGCGAGTGGCTGATCGTCATCGGCATTATTGTCATTGCCGGTATTCTTTTTGATGGCTGGCGCCGGATGCGCGGCGGCAAAGGTAAATTGAAATTCAGGCTGGACCGCAGTTTTTCTAATCTTCCGGACGACGAAGAGCCTTCCTCCGCCGAGGTGCTGGGCCCGGCGCGTGTGCTGGACAATCAGAAAGAACCCAAGCTTGACGAGCACGATTTGCCGACCATGAGCGCCGCTCGCGAGCGGCCTGAACGCGAATCCAAGCGCGGCAAGCGCAAGGACGAACCGCAGCAGGGCGACCTGAATCTGGACATGGACGGCCCAAGCCTGTTTTCCGGCCGTGATGATGATTTCCCGGACGACAAGCCTGCCCAGCGCATCACCGAAGACAAAGATCTGCCGCCGGTGGAAGAAGTGCTGGTGATCAGCGTGATTTCCCGTGATGAAAGCGGCTTCAAAGGGCCTGCCTTGCTGCAGAACATCCTGGAAAGCGGCCTGCGTTTTGGCGAGATGGATATCTTCCATCGTCACGAAAGCATGGCGGGTAACGGCGAAGTGCTGTTCTCGATGGCCAACGCGGTCAAGCCAGGCGTGTTCGATCTGGACGACATCGACCATTTCAGCACCCGTGCTGTGAGCTTCTTCCTCGGCTTACCGGGTCCTCGTCATCCGAAACAGGCTTTTGATGTGATGGTCGCTGCGGCACGCAAGCTGGCTCATGAACTCAACGGCGAATTGAAAGATGATCAGCGCAGCGTCATGACCGCGCAGACCATCGAGCATTACCGCCAGCGTATCGTCGAATTCGAACGCCGCGCGCTGACTCAACGTCGTTAAAAGCAGGCGCCTGAATTGGAACCGTGGGAGCGGACCTGTCCGCGAAGAGGGCGGTACAGTCGATAGGAATTTGTCGTCAGTGCCACAGTCTTCGCGGACAGGTCCGCTCCCACGGGTCCCGGAGCACAAGCCGAATATAAATATTGAGCAGCCACGGCTGCTCTTTTGCTTTCCGAGAACACACCGTATGAACGCCGCCGAAACCCGAATCCTTGAATTGCGCGCCGAGCTGGATCAGCACAATTACCGCTACCACGTCCTTGATGATGCAAGCATTCCCGACGTCGAATACGACCGCCTGTTCCACGAACTCAAGGCACTGGAAGCAGAAAACCCCCATTTGGTAACCCCCGACTCGCCGACTCAGCGTGTAGGCAGCGCGGCGTTGTCGGCGTTTACGCAGGTGCGTCACGAAGTCCCGATGCTCAGCCTGGGTAACGCTTTCGAAGAAACTGACATGCGCGAGTTTGATCGCCGTGTCACCGAAGGCCTCGATCTGCCGGTGGGCGACTTGCTCGATAGCGGCGCCAAGGTTGAATACAGCTGCGAACCCAAACTTGATGGCCTGGCCGTCAGCCTGCTGTATCAAAACGGCGCGTTGGTGCGCGGTGCCACCCGCGGCGACGGGGCGACCGGTGAAGACATCAGCGTCAACGTGCGCACCGTGCGCAATATTCCGCTGAAGCTGCACGGCAAAGGTTGGCCGGAAACCCTGGAAGTACGCGGCGAAGTGTTCATGTCCAAAGCCGGCTTCGAGCGCCTGAACGCCAGCCAGCTGGAAATCGGCGGCAAGACCTTTGCTAATCCGCGTAACGCTGCTGCCGGCAGCCTGCGTCAGTTGGATTCGAAGATCACCGCCAATCGGCCGCTTGAGTTCTGCTGTTACGGTTTGGGCCAGGTCTCCGCAGACTTTTCCGACACCCACATTGGTAATCTCACGCAGCTCAAAGAATGGGGCATGCCGGTTAGTCGCGAACTGAAGGTCGCCAACGGCATCGACGATTGCCTGGCGTATTACCGTGACATCGGCGAACGACGCCTGTCGTTGGCGTATGAAATCGACGGGGTCGTGTTTAAGGTCAACAGCATTTCGGCCCAGCGTGAACTGGGTTTTCGCGCCCGCGAACCGCGCTGGGCCATTGCCCATAAATTCCCGGCTCTGGAAGAGCTGACTGAACTGCTGGACGTGGAATTCCAGGTGGGCCGCACAGGCGCTGTGACGCCGGTCGCACGCCTCAAGCCGGTCAAGGTCGCTGGGGTGACCGTCGCCAACGCGACGCTGCATAACATGGACGAGGTCGCCCGGCTGGGCTTGATGATTGGCGACACCGTGATCATCCGCCGCGCCGGAGATGTGATTCCGCAGGTGGTGCAAGTGGTGCTCGAACGCCGTCCTGACGACGCGCGCAAGGTCGAGATTCCGCAGACTTGCCCGGTTTGCGGCTCCCATGTCGAGCGCACGCAACTGATCAAACGCAGCAAGGGTAAGGAGACTGTCAGCGAAGGCGCGGTCTATCGCTGCATCGGGCGTCTGGCCTGCGGCGCGCAGCTCAAGCAGGCGATCATCCATTACGTCTCGCGCCGGGCGATGGATATCGAAGGGCTGGGCGACAAAACCATCGAGCAACTGGTGGATGAGAAACTCATTGGCTCGCCGGCTGACCTCTACAAACTGAAATTCGAACAGATCATCGACCTGGAAGGCTTCGCTGAGATTTCCAGCAACAAGCTGCTCAAGGCCATCGCCGACAGCAAAAAGCCGACACTGGCGCGCTTCATCTATGCGCTGGGCATACCTGACGTTGGCGAAGAAACGGCCAAGGTGCTGGCACGTTCGTTGGCTTCGCTTGAGCGGGTCAAGCAGGCGCTGCCGGAAGTGCTCACCTATTTGCCGGACGTCGGGCTGGAAGTGGCCCACGAGATTCATAGCTTTTTCGAGGACTCCCACAACCAGCAAGTCATAGGCGCGCTGTTGGGCGAGTGCGGGATGGAACTGCAGGACACCGGTGACCTCAGCGCCGAATTCGCCGCTAGCGCGACACTGGGCGGCATGCTCGACAAGTTGAATATCCCGACGGTAGGGCCGGGCGCTGCGCAAAAGCTCGCCGACAAGTTCGGCACGCTGGAAGGCGTGGTGAGGGCCGACTGGCTGGACATGCGTCAGGCGCTGCCGGAGAAGCAGGCCAAAGCCGTGCGTGATTTCTTTGATGTGAAGGACAACGCTGCGCGTGCTGTCGCCATCGAGCAGCAGCTGCGGGACTTCGGCATGCACTGGCAGAGTGAGAAGAAGGTCGTCGAAGGCTTGCCGCTGGCCGGGCAGACCTGGGTGTTGACAGGTTCGCTGGAACTGATGAGCCGGGATATCGCCAAGGAAAAACTCGAAAGCCTGGGCGCGAAGGTGTCGGGTTCTGTGTCGGCCAAAACTCATACTGTGGTGGCTGGGCCGGGCGCAGGTTCGAAGCTGACCAAAGCTAATGAATTGGGGTTGAAGGTGATGGATGAGGACGGGTTTGTGGCGTTCCTGAAAAAACACGACATCTCAGTCGATTGATTGAATTGTAGGAGTGAGCTTGCTCGCGATCGCGTCGTGCCATTCGGTGAGGGGTTACAGACCCATCGCTATCGCGAGCAAGCTCACTCCTACAGGGAGTCATCGTCGTAATTCACGATCACACTACCCACCATCAAATCCACGGAACCGCCACAAACGCTGATGATCTAGTGCTTGCAACCTCACAAGGAGATCGTCATGTTCCAGTTCTTCGAACAACTCAGCACACGAATTGCCGCGCCTTTCGTCGGTGAGAGCAAGCGTAACAACAAGGTCTGGCAATGCCGTTGCGGACAGTCGATCTTCTTTCAAAACACTCAATGCCTGGCCTGCTCGGCCGCGCTGGGCTATCTGCCTGAGCAGGGCAAAGTCGCGGCGCTTGATCCGGGGCCCGATCTGGGTACCTGGCGCCTGAGCGATGAGCCCGGTGCGGGCTTGTATCGACGATGCGCGAATCTCGATACCCCGGCAGCGTGCAATTGGTTGTGTCCGGCGCACAACCTGGGCGAATTTTGCACCGCGTGTGCGCTGAACAAGACCATTCCAGACCTGAGCATCCCGGAAAACGGCGGCCATTGGCTGAAAATCGAAACCGCCAAGCGTCGTATGGTCGCGCAGCTGATTTCATTGGGTCTGCAGGTCATCCCCAAGAGCGTCGATGAGGAGCGCGGTCTGGCATTCGAATTTCTCGGGGTCAATCTTGAAGGCGAGGCGCCGACGACAGGCCACGCCAATGGACTGATTACCCTGAATATCAACGAAGCGGATGACGCGATCCGTGAGAAAACCCGTGTGCAGATGCACGAACCGTATCGCACGTTGCTCGGGCATTTCCGTCACGAAGTAGGGCATTACTACTGGGATCGTCTGGTAGCCAATACGTATTGGCAGGATGGCTTTAGAAATCTGTTTGGTGATGACCGCGCCAGCTACGCCGAGGCTCTTGATCACCACTACAAAAATGGCGCTCCGGCGGATTGGCCTCAGCACTACGTCAGTGCCTACGCCACCATGCATCCATGGGAAGACTGGGCTGAAACCTGGGCGCATTACCTGCACATGATGGATGCGGTCGATACCGCGCTGAGCCTGGGCATGAGCGCGCGGGACATGGATCTGGACTACACGCCGTTCCCGCTGGAAACCTTGTATGACCCGCAACACCCAGGGGGGCCGGCGTTCCTGGCGTTCGTCAATGCCTGGATCGAGCTGGCCGGTATGCTCAACGAACTGTCCCGCGCCATGGGTCAACCGGATTTCTATCCGTTCGTGGTGCCGCCTGCCGTGGTCACCAAGCTGCACTTCATTCACCTGGTGATTCAGGATGCGGGTGGCAAAGCGGATGATGTGTTGCAGGTCTCGTAACGCGCCAAACCTGTAGGAGCGAACTTGTTCGCGAGACATCAGGCCTGACACACCGGGTAACCCGCCTCGCCAACAAGTTGGCTCCTACAGGGATTGGTGTTTAGCCGATCCAAAGCACGCAAACCCCGCCAAACCTGTAGGAGCGAACTTGTTCGCGAGACATCAGGCCTGACACACCGGGTAACCCGCCTCGCCAACAAGTT
>NZ_JBSKHT010000026.1:0-13700 GCF_057128745.1 Pseudomonas rosaeacicularis | reverse complement strand
CGCCAAACCTGTAGGAGCGAACTTGTTCGCGAGACATCAGGCCTGACACACCGGGTAACCCGCCTCGCCAACAAGTTGGCTCCTACAGGGATTGGTGTTTAGCCGATCCAAAGCACGCAAACCCCGCCAATCCTGTAGGAGCGAACTTGTTCGCGAGACATCAGGCCTGACACACCGGGTAATCCGCCTCGCCAACAAGTTGGCTCCTACAGGGATTGGTGTTTAGCCGATCCAAACCACGCAAACCCCGCCAAACCTGTAGGAGCGAACTTGTTCGCGAGACATCAGGCCTGACACACCGGGTAAGCCGTTTCGCCAACAAGTTGGCTTTTACAGCGGATTTGCGTCAGAGCGCTAACACCATTCGCCGCTCATACGCCAAGCGCCCGCGATAAGCGGTGCCGCAATCAACCCAGCCCAACCCGAGATAAAGCTTCATGGCGCCCTGGTTTTCCGGGTCCACCGACAACATCAATTGCCGGACCCCCGGCCAAAACGTCTGCACCAATCCAGGCAAACTGCCCAGACAGTATTTGCCCAGGCCACGCCCCTGCCATTCCACATCGATCATCAGTGCATGCAGCGTGACCGAATCAGCGTCCGCCCAGGGCGGCAATAACTTCCCACGCTTGAGCAGAAAAAAACCGCGCGGCGTATCGTCCACCAGCAACGCGAATCCACGAACGTGATCGTCTGACGCCGACACCAGCGTATTCAGCGCGCCGAAGATATCCCCCGCGAACATCTTCTGCGCGTGGGGCAGTTCCAGCAGTTCCAGCTCCTGGCGCTGAACCGCTCTCAGCGTCCTTTGATCCACTACCTCCAGCTTCATCAGTTGCGGCCTTCACTCTATGCGCAGGTCGGCATTATGACGTTGTGAAGCGTTTGTGTCGTAGCTGCAGCGCCAATGGATGCTCGTCGTACTCCCTAAATCATCCGTGAAAGCGTGCGGCTCGCCTTTCTGAAGACGCCAAAACCCGGCAAATCCCCAACACACAAGTGCTTGAGCCCTATCAAATTTTATTCCGAACGCAACGGTTGTAACTTCGTGTGAGACCGGTACAATGGCGCGGCTCGCCGACTGGCGAGTGTCGTTATGGTGACCCCATCGGTCCCCCCGCAACGATTACCCGTGAACCTGGTCAGATCCGGAAGGAAGCAGCCACAGCGGGAACATTGTGTGCCGGGGTGTGGCTGGTGGGGTTGCCTCCAATTATCCAGACCTCTAAAAATCAGCAGGTCGGGATGTCGTAAAAGCCGTGAGTGTGACGCCTGCGTAGCGCGCACGAGTGGTGCAGTCCTTCTGGACTTCCAAAGTCTTTCTCCTCCTTTTCAGTCCAGCACGTGTTTGCCCACAGTCGGCAGCCTTCGTCGCGCGCTCTGCCGCCTCGCTTTCGCTTGAATCCAGGCGCAACCGGGCAATATCAGCCGCCTCATGTCTCAACTAGTAAGGTATTTCGAGCGTCGCTCTGCAGCCTCCCGATGAGGCGTTCTCCAACCGGATTTCTCCCCCCAGCCGCTCAGCGACGGCCTGCACGATGGTCAACCCCAGACCCACTCCCTGATCGTTACCAAGACTATAGAAACGTTCGAACAGCCTTTCCTGTTCTGCCGCCTCGATGCCTGGGCCCTGGTCTGTGACACTCAACAGAAAACGACGGTTATCGAAGCTGAGGCAGACGCTGACCTGGCCGCCTTCCGGAGAAAAATTGACCGCATTGGTCAGCAGGTTTTGCAGGGCTATATCAATAGAGGGGAAATCGCTGTCGATCCGACGCGACGGTTCTTCACATTCGAAGACCAACTCCAGGCCCCGACTCAGCACCCAAGGCGTCATCTGTACCAGGCTATCGCGCACAGCCTGCACCAAGTCCCCTGAGGTTTTTTTCACAGGGCCAGCGCCGGGCTCCAGACGCGCGATGGTCAGCAATTGGTTGACTAGGCGCGTTGTACGATCAACGCCGACGATAAGGTAATCGAGCGACTGCTTGCGCTGCTCCTCGTTGCGGGCTTCGAGCACGTTTTGCGCATGTACTCTCAGCACTGCCAGTGGGGTGCGCATTTCATGAGCCGCGTCGGCAATGAAGCGGCGTTCGCGGCTCAAGACTTCCTGGATTTGGCCCAGCAACCGATTCAACGCCGCCTGCATGGGCTCCAGTTCGCTGGGCAAAGGGGCTAGTTGCAGAGGCTCAAGCGACCCGGGGTGACGGCCGCGCAGCGTGTCAGCCAGATTGGCGAGCGGTTTGAGGCCCCATCCAATGGCAATCCAGATGGCTAACATCAACAGCAGGCTGCCGATCAGGTTGGGCAGCACGGTGTGACGTACGATTCGATTGACCAAGTCCGAACGCACGTCGTCACGTTCGCCCACCCAGATCAGCAAACCCTGCTCTGGGTCTTTGAGCACGAACGCGCGCCACTGATGGGTGCCCAGATCAGTGATGTTGGTGAAGCCGATGTACTGCGGGGGATGGGTAAAGCTTGGCGCGCTGGCAGTGTGTACCAGGAGGTTGCCTTTGATATCCCAGACCTGAAAGGCAATCTTGCTTTCATAAGGATGGCCATCGACTCGCGGTTCCGCCTGGGCCAGTGCCTGATTGAAGGCTTGGTAGAGCTGCGCGTGTGCTTCCCGGGCAAGCGGCATACGCATGACGCCTTGCAGCAGACGCGCGTTTTGCGCCAGTTGCGCGTCGTAGACTTCGGCGATTTCGTGATTGCTGTCGTGCACATTGACCAAGGTCAGAATCAGCAGTCCGATCATCACCAGACCCAGGATGAGCGTGAGGGTACGCCGACGGATCGAGTTCAAGCCCGATCCTCCACCAGGTAACCAACGCCGCGAACCGTGCGGATCAGGTCGCTGGAAAACTTCTTGCGCAGATGATGGATGTGTACTTCAAGCGTGTTGCTCTCGGCCTCTTCGTTCCAGCCGTACAGCAACTGGATCAAACGCTCGCGGGTCATCACGCGACCCGGCGGCGACAGCAATTCGTAGAGCAATTGATATTCCTTGGGGGTCAGTGGCACCGGGGCGTTGTGGTAGCTGACCTGCTGCGTAGTGGGATCAAGCGCAATACCCGCGTGCTCGATCAACACCCGCGCACGTCCAGCGCTACGACGCAAAAGCGCACGCAGGCGAGCCTTGAGTTCGGACAAGTCGAACGGTTTGATCAGGTAGTCGTCCGCGCCGGCGTCCAGCCCGGCGATGCGGTCTTCCGTGGCGTCACGGGCGGTGAGTATCAGCACCGGCACGGTGGACCCGCTTTGACGGAGTCGGCGCAGCACCGCCAAGCCGTCCATCTTCGGCAGCCCGAGGTCCAGAATCGCCAGATCGAACACTTCGCTCAACATCGCGTGCAAGGCGCTGGCCCCATCTTTGAGCCAGTCAACGGTATAGCCCTCGCGGCTCAGCGCCTGATGAATGCCTTCCCCCAGTGCAACGTCATCCTCGATCAGCAGCAGACGCATGAACGCTCCGTCATTTCAGTTTTTTATTCACATCAACCAGCAACAGCTGTATGTCCTTGCGCCGCCCGGCATCTGCAACTTCGCGGCCTGGGCGGGGCCCGGCCTGCAACGCTTTGTTCAGCGCTTCTTTGGCTTGAGCATAGTGGCCCTGACGAAACAGATGGTCACCCCAAAAATACAGCGGATCGATGCCGTCGGGATTAATTTTCAGGGCCTGCTCGAGCAGCGTCTGCGCCTTGTCGGCGTCACCGAAACCGATGGGCCAACCCGGCACGCGGTCATACAGCGCGGCAAGGCTCGCATAGGCTGAGCCCTGCAAAGCATTTGGGTCCAGCGCCAGGGCTTTTTCCAGATCGGCTTTGGATTGCTTGACCTTGCTCAAGGCGCCGAGGCCACCTTGCGCGCCGGCCCAACTGCTGGTGACGATGCCATTCCAGATCCAGGCCTCAGCCAAAGCGGGGCGATCCTGAGTAAACGCTGAGGACTGGACCGCCAACTTCTCGAACGCCGCGACCCGCTGATCCTCGGGAAGTTGATACTGAACACGCGCCCAGTCCTGTTGAATGGCCGTCAACCGCTGTTGATCCGGCGCATCCAGTGCCCAGAGCGGCAGGCTGATCACACACAGCAGTGCTAATAGAATCGTTCTCATGGTTTTGTTTTCTCTTCCAGTGTGCGGGCGCTGAGTCGGCGAATCAGCGGTAAATGTTTGCGCAAACCTCGGTCAACCAGCGTCGGCAGCACGCTGTTGAGGCTGACGAAAAACCGCTCCGGCCATCCCAGGTACAGTTCACGTCGATTACCAACAATGGCGTGCACGACGGCTGCAGCAACTTGCTGCGGGTCGTCCTCATTACTTTTGAGCGCGGTATTGAGGGCTCGCGCAGCGGGGCCATTCATTGATGTGCGAGTGGCGCGGGGTGCCACGTACAGCACGCCGATCCGGGTGTCGGCCAGCTCCCGTCGCAACGCCTCGGAAAACCCGCGCAAGGCGAATTTGCTGGCGCAGTAGGCGGCGTAACCGGCATAGCCAATCGAGCCGTAGGTCGAACCGACATTGACGACCATCGCACTCGCTGCCCCGCGCAGCATCGGCAGCATCAGGCGGGTGAGATGGATGGGCGCGTGTAAGTTGATAGTGAGCATCGCGTCGATTTCGCTGGCCGGCAGTTGTTCGAGCATGGCGAAATGATTGGTACCGGCGGCGTTGACCAGCATGTTGACGCCCTGCATCGCTTGCGCCGACATCAGTACATGCTGGCGACCTTCATGGGTGGTCAGGTCCGCGTGAACCCAGTGCAGCAGATGCGGGTACTGCGCCTGCAACGGCAGCAGAGGCTCGCGGTGCCGGGAAACCGCTAGCACCTCGGCGCCTTCACTGCACAGCGCCTGTGCGATGGCCATGCCGATCCCACCGCTGGCTCCGGTCAGAACCACGCGCGTTTCAGACAGACGCATGATTGGATTCCTTGGGGGTCTGAAGCGCAGCGTCGGGCAACTGACGGAACATCTCGGTGTACAGCGCATACACGACTTTCGACGCTTTGATGACAGCGGCCTGATCCTCCGGGTCGTGGAGTTGGTCCATGAGCTTGCGATACGTCTCCATATGACCGACATCCAGACTGCCATGGGAACTGAGGTAACTGAACGCGCTGGTGGGTAGGTTCAGACGCTGCTGAATGCTGCTGGCGGCATGGGTGGCCAGCGCAATACTGGTGCCTTCCAGCACATTGACCATGCCGAACAGACCCGCCGGGTTGCCACGAGCGATCAGGTCATACAGGTAAGCCACCATCAGCTCGATGGGCAGGCCCGGTGTGCCATCGCGAACCGCGTCGGCGTTCGCGCCGCACGCTCGTAAGTCATTGAGAATCCATTGTTCGTGACCATATTCATCGTCGATGTACTCGCACACTGCGCCGCGCAGCCATTCCAGGCGGGTCGGCAGGCGCGCACCGCAGGCCATCATCAACGGCACGGTATGCCGCACGTGGTAGTAGGCCTGGGTCAGGAACGCCCGATAACTGTCCAGGGTGACCTGCCCGAACAAGGCCTGATGGATGATGGGCAGATTGAATAAGGTCTCACGCTCGGTGCGTGTGGCGTCTTGCAGCGTCTGGAAAAAGCTCATGATGAGAGAACTCTGGTGTGGGAGGATTCGCTAAAGTGCTGCCCGTAATGCGCCAGAATGGCTTCGCGGCGCGGTCGGCCATTGGCTGTCGCCATGCCGTTTGCGGTGGTGAAGGGGTGATCCAGACGGGTCCAGCCATGGACCCGTGCGTAGTCGGGCAAGGTTTGATTGGCTTGGGCCACGGCGTCGGCTATTTGCAGGTCGGTGGTGTCAGGGCGTAGCGGCCACAACAATGCGTGGTTGTGGGGCATGGCTTCGCCGTAGACAAATGCCTGGCCAATGATGCCGCGCTGCGTAAGTTCGGCTTCGACCCACTCGGGATTGACGTTGCGACCGAAGCTGGTCACGAATTGATGCTTTTTTCGACCTTTGAGATAGAGGTAGCCGTCCTCGTCGAATTCGCCCAAATCCCCGCTGGGCCACCACTCGGGCTCTGCCTTGCTTTCGCCCAGATAACCCAGCATCGGCGCGCCGCCTATCAGCACTTCGCCGTCGTCTGCCAGTTTGATCTGCACGTGGGGCAGCGGCTTGCCGACGCTTCCCAGGCGACACGCTTCGGGTCGATTCAGTGCCACCACCGACGCGCATTCGGACAGGCCATACCCTTCGAAAACCGGGATGCCGACTGCCTTGGCGCGCAGCAGTAACTCCACACTGACTTTGGCCCCACCGACCGCAACGAAGCTGAGCCCCTGAGGATTGAAGGCCCCCATTTCGCAGGCCGATACCAGCGCGAGCAGCAATTGCGGCACCAGAATCATGCTGTCTGGCTGGCGGATTTTCAGGCAGTTGAGAAGCCTTGGGAGGTCAATGCCGCTGGCATCTCTGATGCCCAATGTTCGCTGGCTGGGCAGGCTCAGGGTCGCGCCAGCGTACAGCGCCGCATAGCACCCTATGTTTTCCAGCAATATCGCCATGGGCAGAATGGACAAATGATGGCGGGGGCGTTTAGCCCGGCTGGCCTCATACAACTCTCGCGCCACGACCAATACGCTGTTGGCACTCAGGCACACACCTTTTGGCGTGCCGGTGGTGCCGGAGGTGAAAGTCAGTTTGGCTGTGTTGGCCGGCAGAAGGTGGGGCTTGTCGGGTGTTCTTGACCAGAACCCTGAGCGGCGGGTGAATCCGGCGGTTTCGAATTCGTCCGCATGTTCGGGGTGGGCAATGACCAGATCCGCCTGACTCTGATCCAGGCAATGGCGTCGTTGTGCAGCGCTGAAAAACGGCGGCATAACCAGGCACGCCAGCCCCTGGAACAGGATCGCCAAATCCCAGACCAGCGCATCTGGCCCGTTTTCCAGCGCAAGGGCGACGACCTTGGCATCCATGTCCCGAAGTAACTGCTGGCGCAGCTCGATTTCTGCGTCCAGCTCGGCGTAGCTCAGGCGCAAATCTTCTCCCCACAATGCGCAAGCATGGGGATGCTCAAGGGCCATATTTGTCAGTCGCAGACGGAACGCCAGGAGTTCAGGCGACATGGCAGCATTGCTCCAGGCTGAGCGGCAAGCCGAAGCGTTCGAACAGCCCGGATCGGCTCAGGTGTTCAAAACCTGAGCGCACATCCCCGACATGCACGCTGGGTTGGGTGTCGTAATAGCGACCCCAGGCGTGACGATCATCACCCAGACGCAGCGGGTCGGCGGGGCCGAGAGTGACCGGACGCAACCCCAGGCGGTTGAAGCTGTTGACCAGGCCGGCATTGCCAGTAAAAGAAACCCACTCCAGTCCACCCATGGCAAGAAGCCAGGTAACGGTAATAATGCTTAGCCGTGCGCTGCCAATGCTCGACGCCCCCAGGTTGCCAACTTCGACGATGGCCTGTCGGTCGACGGATCTGCCGGCCGCACGTTCGACGGCTTGCTCGATAGGCTCGTCGAGATAGCGCTCAAGAAACAGTGGCTGTTGTGCCGCCAGACGCACGCCCGCTACCGCGCATAAGGAACCAGAGCCGTCGTGAAGCCCGAACAGCTCGGGCATGAAGTGGCTGATTTGCGCGTTGTGTGCCTGCTGAAAGCGGTTTTGAATAAATGACTCGAACGCCTCGCGCATTGGCTCGCCAACCAAGGCCCGGTCCAGCACCAGTGCAGGCATGCCGGTGTGACCAAATTGAAGCGGTAAACAGATGTTCCAATCTCGGGCATGCATAGATAAACGCTCCACTCACGAGTAAGTGAAGCCAATTTATGCGGCAATTCTTAGGGAAGTCTGAAGGTGGCTCGTGAAATGAATCGGCACTCTTCAGAAAGCGTTAAGAAACCAGGTGCAAGGTTGGGGCACATTTACTCCAATGGACTGAATTTATGATTTCCGAACCTGGCGCACCGCGTTACGCAAAATTATCCATCACCCTGCATTGGCTCATGCTCGGGTTGTTTGTCGGGGTCTATGCCTGCATCGAACTCAAGGGGATCGTGCCCAGAACCAGCCAGCTCAGGAGCCTGCTTTTGGGGTTGCATGGGGTGTTCGGCCTCTCGATTTTCGTTCTGGTATGGGTTCGTTTATTCGGGCGGATCAAGCCTGCGCCGTCGATCTCGCCGCCGTTGCCTGTCTGGCAGAAATTGTTGTCCCGACTCGTTCACGTAGCGCTTTACGCACTGATGATCGGAACGCCACTGTTGGCGTGGCTCATGTTGTCGGCGGGCGGTAAGCCAATACCGTATTTTGGTGTCTTCCTGCCTTCGCCACTGGCCGTGGACCCTTCTCTGGCGCGTCAGTTGAAGGGCTGGCACGAGTGGGTGGGCAACATGGGTTACTGGCTGATTGGGCTTCATGCTGTAGCGGCTCTCTTTCATCATTACGTCTTGGGCGATAACACACTTGTGCGGATGTTGCCTGGGCGGCGTCGGCGCGTAAGTGCGCTCAAACCCGTCATTAAGTAAATCATCGTGTTTTCGGTATTTTCATTTCGGTCTGACATATTTTCTACATAACGGACGTGATCATTCATCGCTGTTGTTTGCACCCATGCAAACGAAGAAACTTTTTTATCAGGTAAATAAGAATGAATAAACTGCCGCAGATCACGCTTGCGTTTTGGGTGATGAAGATATGCGCCACCACATTGGGCGAAACAGCTGGCGATCTATTGTCCATGACACTGGACGTCGGATATGCACTGAGTTCATTGATTCTGATCAGCGTCTTCGCGGCCTCGCTGTTTGGCCAACTGGCTGCGAAACGTTATCACCCGGCGCTTTACTGGTTTGTCATTCTGTCGACCAGCACCGCTGGCACTACCATGTCCGATTTCATGGACCGAACCTTGGGGTTGGGTTATGCGGCAGGTTCCGCGATTCTGATTGCAATACTGCTCGTTATCTTCACTGCCTGGTTCTGGAGTGAGAAATCTCTATCCGTCAGCCGGATCACCAGCCGTAAGGGCGAACTGTTCTATTGGTTCGCCATACTGTTCTCCAATACGTTGGGAACAGCACTGGGCGACTTCCTGGCGGATGATTCAGGCTTGGGGTTCATGGGGGGCGCGTTACTAGTTGGCAGTGCCATTGCCATTGTAGTTGTGCTGCATTACACCACTAAATTGTCCTCGGTCATGTTGTTCTGGATCGCGTTCGTATTGACTCGCCCCTTTGGTGCAACGCTGGGCGATGTGCTCACCAAGCCCTACGCTAAAGGGGGGCTGGACTTCGGTACGGTAGGCTCCTCACTGGTGTTGCTGGTGTTGCTGGTGATACTGCTGGTACTGGTCGCGGCCGCCACGGCGTTCAACCGCAAGCGCGAGCCTGCTTTTGAGCAAGTGGCTGACAGTTGAAAGCCGAGGGAGAGTAAGGAATATCGGATGGACAAGCTCACATTAAATAGTGCTGACAGAGCCATCAGGATTAATGCATCTGATGGCGCCGAACTTAAATACTGGTCTAAAAAATTCGGAGTGACTAAAGATGACATCAGGCGTGCGGTGAAGGAGGTGGGTGACTCTCTCAGTGCAGTTAAAGACTACTTTGATCGAAAAGCGAAATAGTGTGAGCGCGCGTCCAGTCCATCCCTTTGAATTGGGTGCCCACTCATAGTTAAGGCTGTTTCTTTAACAGTCATGCATCCAATCGGTGGTGTACGGTCTATCCATTTCGGTGCAACTGGCTGGTCATCCATTTATTTCAAGAAAATTTCACTAATAAACCACACTTGGGAGCATGGCCTGTTAGTCTGCACTTGCCTATTCAGGCAGGGAGAACGTGAATGGAAAATCGCAGGCGCACTCATGGAACTGACGATATCAGAATAAATATTCAGGACAGCAGTGAGCTCAAGTATTGGGCCGATAAGTTCAGCGTATCCAAAGATGAAGTAAGGTCAGTCGTCAGCGAAGTCGGGGATTCATTAACCGATGTGCAACGACAGCTCCAGCTCGCACATCACGTGTGAGTAATAAAGCCCGGCTAAGCGCCGGGCTTTGCATTTGAGCTGCTTAGAATTTCCGCCAGTGCGGCGAATGCGCTGTTAGGGGCTCTTACTGTTGCTATGACCAGCGATCTCTATGCCTGAACAAATCTCATCCATGGTCGGCTTTGCTCACCGTCGCTTTGCTGATGAATCAGGCTTGATTCCGACATTGAGCAATTGGGTGATGGAGACGGACTTTGAACATGCGTCTGGTTGGCCCGAACAGCTGTTTGTGTAGCTGGCAGGATTTGATCCAGGCGCAAGCCGGAATTCTGCGACCGCGCAAGATCGCGGGTTTTAAGCCGATTACACTGTTCGCTGTGGTAGCAGGGTGCCACAATGGGCGCTGGCGTAGGCTCAAGATCTGGCGGATCAAATGAATGGGCTTGAACTTCAGTGTGACCCGGATGCTGTCATCACGCAGCAAGTACGCACTGACCGATTACAGCAACTGTTTCGCCAATCGGTATTTGCGGTGGCGGGCAGTTATTTTGCCGCATTCATGCTGTGCTGGTTGTGCTGGGAACGCTTCAATCACGACGCAGTGGTCGGCTGGCTGTCAGTCCTGACCGCGTCCAGTCTGCTGCGTATCGTGATGTTCGGCGCTTATTTTCACAGCCCTGACCGGGATCGCACCCCGCAACGCTGGGAGCTGAAATACTGGCTCACGCTGGTGTTCTCTGCCGGGGTGTGGGGTATTGGGGCGTTCGTGGTCATGCCAGCGCAAGACTCGCTGGCGCAAGCGCTGGTCATGCTGTTCACCGTGGGTATGTCGGTTGCGGCGGTCTCGTGCTATTCGGCCTACCGCCACATGACCCTGGTGTCGATAGCACTGGTATTGCTGCCGTGCTCTGGCTGGCTGCTTTTTCAGCCGTCGACCCTACAGGCGGGGATGGCGATATCGGCGCTGATGTTCGCCTCTTTCGTGGTCAATGCAACGCGCAAGATGTCTGACGCGCTGGAGCAGGCATTCCGGCTGACCCGTGAAATGGAGCGTGCTCACAGCATCTCCAACTATGCCGCGCAAACCGATGACCTGACGGGTCTTAAAAACCGCAGGGCCTTTTTCGAAGGGGCGCAGGAGTTATTCAGCCAGTGCCGCCGCAGTCATCGCCCCTTGTGTGCCTTGATGCTGGACATGGATCACTTTAAACAGATCAACGACACCTTCGGTCATCAAGCTGGCGACAGGGTTTTACAGCAAATGGGTGGGGTCATTGCCGCGTCGTTTCGCGCGTTTGACCTGCATGGCCGTATGGGGGGCGAGGAGTTCGCAGTGCTGCTTCCTGACACTAAACCTGAGGTCGCAACGGCGATCGCAGAGCAGCTCGTTCAGGTCATCGCAAGCATGAAATGTGAGCCCGTCCACCGGATGACTGCCAGCGTAGGCATCGCTTTTATCGAAGCAGCGGACAAGGACCTTTATCACTTGATGAACCGCGCCGATGAAGCGCTGTATCGGGCCAAGGCGCTGGGCCGTAATCAGGTGGCTATTGCTGTTTGAATGCGTCGCTCCATCAGGTCGGTGGAATGGTTGCGAGAATGCCGATGCCGATGGTCAGCGCTAAAAATCCGAATAGAAAAATGGCGAGCTTGGTCATCGTACGTTCCTGCAAGAAATGCAGCTGTGGGCGAGGGTCGTGGGAGGGGTTGTGCATCCGACCGTTGCAGCCATTGTCGGCCTGCTGCTGATCTCGATACAGACCCAGCTCGGTGTTAAAAATACGGATCAGATGGACAGGGCCGATATTGGCGAGGAATTGATTCAGGTAAAAAAATCGCCCGGATGGGCGATTTTTTATGGGCGGGGATCAGCTAAGCGATTGGGGCCTGACCGGCAGTTTCCAGTTCGGCCTGATGAAGTGGCAGGTGTAGCCGTTGGGGATGCGCTCCAGATAGTCCTGATGCTCAGGTTCTGCCTGCCAGAAGTCGCCAGCGGCGGCGATCTCGGTCACGACTTTGCCCGGCCAGAGCCCGGAAGCGTCAACATCGGCCACCGTGTCTTCGGCGACACGCTTTTGCTCCTGGTCGAGGTAGAAGATCGCCGAGCGGTAACTCACACCCAAGTCGTTGCCTTGACGATTGGCGGTGGAGGGATCGTGGATCTGAAAGAAGAACTCCAGGATCTGCCGATAGCTGATCTGGCTGGGGTCAAACACGATCTCGATCGCCTCGGCGTGGGTGCCGTGATTGCGATACGTGGCGTTGGGCACATCGCCGCCGCTGTAACCGACGCGGGTCGACAGCACGCCGGGGTAGCGGCGCAGCAAGTCCTGCATACCCCAGAAGCAGCCGCCTGCGAGCAGTGCGGTTTCGGTTTGCGTTGTCATTTCTCAATCCTTCCATCAGTGAACATGGCGGCCGAAGGCGTCAATAGTCGGCCAGTTTGCTCGTGGGTAATTGGTTGGCGCAAGCGTCTGGAAAGCTTCGCGCCCCGGACGTTCAATCCTGTCGACGCATTGCTCAGGTGCGGGTGGCCAAGTACACCAGACTCGGAGCCTGCCCCGGCACGTCATCGAGTGAGTCGATGCGCTGCATTCCGATCTTTTCCAGCACGCGGATAGACGCCTGATGGGCTGGCCGGACCACGGCGTAAACCTGTTCAACTGCCAATTCACCGAAGCCATACTCCAGCGACGCGATGCTCACTTCGGTGGCATAGCCCTTGCCCCAACCGCTGACGGCAAACCGGTAGCCAAGGTTAAGACGCTCGACATCAAGGTACATGCGCAGCGACAGGCCGCCAAAGCCGATGACGCGTTGCGGGGCATCGCGGCTGGCGATTGCCCATTGGCCGTAGCCTTTTTCCTCCCAGTGCCTGAGCCAGTCACTGAGCATCGAGGCAGCCTGACTGATGTCGGTCATGGGCCCGGACGGGTTGTACTGATTGGTCGCGGGATCGCTGTGGATGGAGAAGACGCTGGCCAGGTCATCGGCGTGGGGTGGTCGTAAGATCAGGCGCGAGGTGGTGCGGTGCATGGGCCTGTCAATCCTGGCAGTGGGTGGGGTGGTTGTCCGTTGTTTACTCTACCGCAATCTTCTGAGGGCGAGCTCTTTGTTTTGAATTGTGCGGCGGTTCTCAAGTTTGTTGTAGGAGTTGTCCTTTAACTTGCGTAGAACTTTCCTGATGATGTTTTTGGGGTGGTATTGGCATCTGTACTCAACTACCTTGCACAACATTGATCAAGCCTATAAACGGTTTCGCCATTGAAACAGCGCTCACTAATCAATCATTAAACATATTGTTTAATCATGCCGCGTTGGCTTCGTGTCTTATATCAGGGCGGTGAAGCCTGCAGTTCTTATTGATCTTAGTTCTGTATGTCGATGTTTATCGCGTTTATTAAATTAAGCATCAATCTGTTTATACCTGCACCAAGGAGGCTTGAGTATGCTCGACCCACTGCGCACATTCTTCGACCACAGCCGCCACACACTCGTTGTTCGCGGCCTCGAAGCAACGCTCGACGTGCTGGTCTTCGACGGCGAAGAACAACTCAGCCAGCCGTTTAATTACCGCATTGAATTTACCTCCAGCAGCCATGACATCGCTGCCTCGGACATGCTCAGACGCCAGGCCGATTTCAGTTTGCATGCCGCGCCCCATGATTTGCCGCCGCTGATGCCGTGGGACGCTGGCAAGGTCATCCCGCCGTTGCGCACGTTGCACGGCGTGGTCACTGGCTTCAAACGCCTG